>CAZDTB010000390.1:0-4789 GCA_964508075.1 uncultured Planctomycetales bacterium | reverse complement strand
TCAGCACTGAAGCACGAGGGCTTCAGGAGGCGCTCTTGCAGCGCGGCATCATCACCGGTACCAGCACCGACCCGAACGTTTTGCGGCTTCTGCCGCCGATCAACACGCCGCCCGAGGCAATCGACGCTTTGTCCGCGGCCCTGTTTGAGCTAGGAGAGTCATCTGATGCGTCATTGGCTGAGCATGCTGGAGTATGAGCCGGCGGAGCTCGCGGATCTCGTGCTGGAAGCACGCCGGCTCAAGCGCGGTGAAGCCACCGCGGATGCGCTCCGCAACCGCATTCTGACGATGGTCTTCTTCAACCCGTCGCTGCGCACCCGCGTGTCGTTCGAGGCGGCGATGCTCCGCTACGGGGGACACGCCATCTGTGTGAACGTCGGTGGCGACACGTGGAACCTGGAGTACCGCGACGGCGTCGTGATGGACGCGGCCTGCTCGGAGCACATCCGCGAGGCCGCTCCGGTGCTGAGCCGGTACGGCAACCTGCTGGCGGTCCGCAGCTTCGCCGCCCTGCGGGACGCGGCCGAAGATGCCGAGGATCGGGTGATCCGCGCGTTCGGCCGTTTCGCGACCGTGCCGGTGATCAACATGGAGTCGGCCGTCGAGCACCCCTGTCAGGGGCTGGCCGACTGGATGACGATCGACGAGAAGCTGAATGGCACGCGCCGGCGACGCTTCGTGCTCACCTGGGCGCCGCACGTCAAAGGTCTGCCGATGGCGGTCGCGCACTCGGCGGTGCTCTCGGCGGCGGCGGCCGGCATGCAGGTCACGATCGCGCATCCGCCCGGCTACGAGCTCAACGCCGGCATTCTTGACCGCGTGGCGAGCTGGTGTGCCGACGCAGGCTCGGAGCTCAGCGTGACAAACGATCAACAGGCCGCGTGCCGGGCAACCGACGTGGTCTACGTGAAAAGCTGGGGAAGCTCGGCCTGGTATGGCGATGCAAACGGGCAGCGTGAGAGCTTCCAACGCCACGCGGCCTGGACCGTCGGCCCGCAGCACCTCGGCCCCGACACGATCATGATGCACTGCCTGCCGGTGCGCCGGAATGTCGTGATTGCCGACGAGGCCCTCGATGGCCCGGGCAGCGTGGTTGTCGACCAGGCCGAGAACCGCATGTGGACCCAGGCCGCGATCCTGAGCCATCTGTCGCGGTAACCGAGAATAACGCGAGAACGCAAACAAACGATTGAGATCGCGAGAAACCATGCACGTTCAAGCCAATCTGAAAGCCCTGCGCGTCGCAGTGCCCTACATCCGCGCCTACAAGGGCCGCGTGTTCGTCGTCAAGCTGGGCGGACAGCTCTGCGTGCCCGGACGCGTCCTGGGTAACCTTGTCGATCAGCTCGGGTTGCTCTACCAGGTGGGTATCAAGCTCGTGGTCGTGCACGGCGGCGGCGAGCAGGCCAACACGCTCGGCGAGCGGCTCGGAGTCAAGCCGAACATCTTCGCCGGCCGCCGAATCACCGACGATCAGACGCTGGAGGTGGTCAAGATGGCGTTCGCCGGCACGGTCAACACCGATCTGATCGCGACCTTCCGCCAGACGGGTGTCCCGGCGGTCGGCCTCAGCGGCGTGGATGCAGGCTTACTCACGGTGCACAAACGTCCCCCGCGCAGCGTCACGGACCCGGCGAGTGGCGAGACCCGCGAGATTGACTTCGGCCACGTGGGCGACATCGCGGAAGTCGATGTTAAGCCGCTGCGCCACCTCCTGGCTGGCGACTACGTCCCGGTCATCTGCGCGCTCGCGGCCGACGCGGGCGGAGACGTGATGAACGTCAACGCGGACACGATTGCCGCGCGGCTCGCGGTCGAGATCGGTGCCGCCAAATACTTCCTGGTCACCAACGTCGACGGCGTGTTGCGCGATCCGAACGATCCGGCGACACTGCAATCGTACCTGGACCTGAGTCAGCTCGACGAGCTCATCCAGTCCGGTGTGGTCGGTGGCGGAATGTTGCCGAAGCTGGCAGCCTGCACCGACGCGCTGCGCGGCGGCGTGCCGCGCGTGCACATCATCAACGGGACGGTAGCGGACACGCTCCTGGGCGAGGTGTTCACCAACGAAGGCTGCGGCACGCTGCTGGTTGAAAAGCGCGAGGACTCCGTGCCGGCGGCCGTCGAGACATCGGTGGCTCCATGATCGAGCGACTCGCGAAGCTTGTGGCGATTCGAAGCGTGTCGCGCGAGGAGGGCCCGATCGCCGACGCCGTTTGCTCCGACCTGCAACAGGCGGGTCTGTGCGTAAGTCGGCAGGGCAACAATCTCTGGTGCGAGATCGGCGATGCGGCTCGACCTCGTCTGCTTCTGAATTCGCACCTTGACACGGTGCCGCCGGCTCAGGGCTGGACCGGTGATCCGTGGACGCCGCGACGCGCCGCGGACCGCTTGGTCGGGCTGGGCGCCAACGATGCCAAGGGATGTGTGACCGCCATGATCGCAGCAGTGCTGGCGGTGAAACATCGGCTCGATCGAGGCGACCGCGTCGGTGGTACCGTCGTACTCGCGCTCACCGCCGAAGAGGAGATCAGCGGCGCGGGGCTCGGCACGATCGTGGATCAGCTCGCGCCGCTGGACGCCGCAGTCGTTGGTGAGCCGACCGGCCTCGTGCCGATGATCGCGCAGCGTGGTCTGCTGGTTCTGCGCGGCGTGGCGCGGGGATGCAGCAGTCACCCGGCAAACACGCCCACGGATTCGGCCAACAATGCGATTCTCACCGCGGCGCGCGACCTGACCGAGCTGGAGAAATTCGATTGGGGCCCGGCGCATCCACTGCTGGGACGCTGTCACGCCCACGCCACCATGATCAAGGGCGGCGTGGCGCGTAACGTCATCCCGGATGCCTGCGAGTTCTACGTGGACATCCGCACGACCCCCGCAGAGTCACACGCGGAGCTCTGCCGGCGCCTGCGTCGCCATCTGAAAAGCGACCTGCATGTATACAGCGACCGGCTCCTGCCGGTCCAGACCGACCCTGGCGAAGCGATCCTCCAGGCGGTCTTGCGCGCGGTGAGCGGCGTGGCCCCTGGCGGCAGTCCCACGATGAGCGACATGGTGTTCCTGGCCGGAGTTCCGAGCGTCAAGATCGGTCCCGGCCGGTCCAGTCGCTCCCATACGCCCGACGAGTACATCGAGCTGGAGGAGCTGGCAGCCGGCGCTGCCGCGTACGAGCGGATCATCCGGGAATACTTCACCGGGGCCGCAAACGTTCGCGAGACCGAGACTGCGACGACTGCGGGGCGAGAGGGGAGCGAGCCATGACTCAGCCATCCGCACGTCTGTGGGAGAAAGGTGCCGCGCTCGACCAGCTCGTGCACCGCTTCACGGTCGGGGATGACCCGGTTTGGGATCGGCATCTGGTGTGTTGGGATTGCCTGGGATCGGCCGCCCATGCCCACACCCTGCTGCGCGCGGGACTGCTGAGCCGAGCTGAGCTCGACACGCTGCTGGACGGCTTGGCGGAGATCGATGCCCTCGCTCGGGCCGGCCGATTCGAGATTCCCGCCGAGCTCGAGGACTGTCATACCGCCATTGAAGCCGCGCTGACGCAGCGTTGTGGCGAGGCCGGGGCCAAGATTCACGCCGGGCGTTCGCGGAACGATCAGGTCGCGGTCGCGATGCGGCTGTTCATGCGGCATCACGCGTTGAACTGGCTGAACCTGCTGGGCGAGCTCGCCGCCGCGACGCTGGACCGCGTGCGGCGAGACGGCGAGGTCGCGATGCCCGGCTACACGCACATGCAGCCGGCGATGCCCTCGAGCGTGGGCCAATGGCTGCACGCGGTCGCGGAGGCCGTCTTGGAGCAGATGCGGGCGACATTCGATCTGCTCGATCGGCTCGACACTTGCCCGCTGGGGACTGGGGCCGGCTTCGGCGTGCCCGTGCCGCTGGACCGGGCCTACACCGCGGAACTGCTGGGCTTTTCGCGCGTCCAGCGCAGCCCGATTGACGTACAGAACAGCCGCGGCCGGCTGGAGAAGTACTTTGTGCGCGTCGCGGCGGACAGCGGCGCGATTCTCGAAAAGCTGAGTTGCGACCTGCTTCTGTTCTCGACCGCTGAATTCGGATTCTTCGGACTGCCGGAGGCGCTAACCACCGGCTCCTCGATCATGCCGCAGAAGAGGAACCCGGACGTGCTCGAATTGCTCCGGGCCCGCAGCGCGCGGCTCCGCGCCCGGCTGGTGGAGCTGGAGTGCGTCAGCGGGAAGCTCCCCTCCGGCTACCACCGGGATTTGCAGTTGACCAAAGAGCCCACCATACGCACCGCGGTCGAGCTGGCCGACATGCTCCGGATCGCGGCGCGCGTCGTCGCCGAATTCACGATCGACCGGCAGCGTCTGGCGGCGGCCATGCGCCCGGAACTGTACGCCACACACGCCGCCCTCGCGCTGACCCAGCAGGGCGTGCCGTTTCGCGAGGCATACCGGCGTGTGGCCGAAGAGATCAGAGCGGGTCGGTTCAACGAGGAAGAAACGACGAGGTGGCGCGATTCATCGGGCACCGTGGACCCCGGCGTGCTGAACGCGCTCCGGGAGGAGCTGGCGGAGCTTAAGCAGCGTGCCGAGCGGGAGCGCGAGAGGATCGTCGCCGCTGAGGCGGCCTTGCTGCCCGGCCGATGTTCCCCGGCCTGCGGGGCTGCCGACGGCGGCGAGATCTGTTAGACTACCGCGACCGCCGCTTTTCGATTCCGATCTCGATCTTGCGCGCCGCGGTTGAAACCGGCCACTAATGCCCAGTGCGCCGCTGGGAAAAAGGCGAGCATGCCGAAGTCGCCGCCGCGCACCTG
>CAZDTB010000389.1:0-4796 GCA_964508075.1 uncultured Planctomycetales bacterium | reverse complement strand
CTAAGAGGGGGAGGGGTTCTGATAGCGGCTCTCAGAACACGGCCGACACACGCCGAGCTCCGCGGCGTCACAGGTCTGGCTGTGTCGTCTGGACGTCGTGTCAGCGCAATGTATTAACAAACTCGCTGTGCTTCAAACTGGTCTGTGTTCTCGCTGACCGGGGGACTTCGGCGCGCCGCGGGGGGAGAGTACGCGCGGCGCGAGTGCGAGGGGGTTAGAAGGATGTATCGTCGTCGCCGTCCAGCGCTATGGCACCTTCCTCGCGGGTGCCGAGCACGGGGGCGAGCGTGTCGCGGAGCTGTTCGGGGTAGAAGGGCTTGCGGAGATAGCCCTTGGCCCCGTTCTGCATCAACTGCTCAATCCTCGCCTCGCTGCCCTCGGTCGAGGCGATCACGACCGGGACGTTGCGCAGCCGGGGGTCGTCGTGCATCCGGGTCAGGAACTGGACGCCGTTCATGACGGGCATGTTGATATCGAGGATGACGACGCCGACGTCGTGCTGGGCCAATTGGGCGAACGCCTCGATGCCGTTGCCGGCCTGGTAGACTTCGTTGATGTCGAGCCCGGCCATCGAGAGCGTGCGCTTGATCATCTGTCGCATGATGCTCGAGTCATCTACAATTAACACGTTGGAGGACATCGCGCGCACCTCACTCCATACTGAAGAGCTGCTGAACCGATTTCAGTTCGTGAACAATAGCGGCGCCAATTGTCTCGATCTCGCCGGGTGCGACCCCGACTCGCTCGAGCACGGCCTCGTCGACGCGGTACATCTGGCTGTCGTCGCCGCCGCCGACTCCCAACAGCAGGCATAGCGCATCAGCCAGGTGCAGGGTGTCGACGATGGGATCGGGTGTGGGGAGCGCCGAGGGTTCGTGGTGGTAGCGGATGCAACAGGGGATCGGGTCGGGCAAGCCCCAGCGTCTGGCCACGAGCTCGCCGACCTCCGCGTGCGTGATGCCGAGCGCGCGTCGCTCGGCCTCCAGGAAGGAGATTCTTTCCTGGTTTACCAGGCGGACGATGCTGGCGTACTCGGCGCCGATGTTCTCGTTCAGGACGATCTTGCCGATGTCGTGCAGCAAGCCGACCGTGAAGGACAAGCCCTTTTCCGCCATTCCAAGGTGTTCCGCCAATATCTGGCAGGCGAGGGCCACGCCGACCGAGTGGTGCCAGAGGGCCCCCGGCGGGAGTCCGTAGCCGGCCTGCTCGGGTCCCAGCAGGGCGTGGGTGTGGGCAACCATCACGAGCTGCATCAGCTTGGCGGTGCCGACAAAGCGGACTGCGTCGTCAATTGAAGTGATCGGCCGGGGCAGACCGAAATAGGCGGAGTTGCAGAGCCGCAACAGCTCGGTGGTCACGGTCTGATCGAACCGGATCACGTCGACGATCTGCTGAAGGGTGCTAGTGGGATCACTGATGACCGGAATCAAGCGGGCGCTGGCATCCGAGAGTTTGGGCAACGATTCAGCGCGCCGTACGAGTTGATCGAGCTGGAGGGCTATCATAGCAGTATCTCCCCGCCGCGGGTCTTGATGATGACGTCTCCCGTGGCGGTTTCGACCCGCATGGTTCGGCTGATCGTTCCGCCGGCGTGCTCGTTGTCGATCATGATGCCGTTCTTCCAGAAGATTTTGCGCAGCGCGACGTAGTTTCGCTTTCCAATGTTGAAGGTGCCCTTGTCGTCGAGCAGTTGTGATCCACCGGCGATCTTCACGACCACACGCTGCTTAGCTGCTCCAAGCTCGTAAGCGGCCTTGAACAGCTTCGGGATGCCCGTGTCGCAGAACATCGCCGGGTTGGCCCGGGCCTTCTCGGGCGAGATGCTCGAGTCGGGGAGCATGAAGTGGAGCAGCCCGCTGACCTTGGCGACCGGGTCCCAGATGCTGACGCCGATGCAACTGCCGAGCGAGTAGGTGATGAGCGTCGTGTTGGGGGTCTTCGACACCGCGAGGTCGGCGATGTCGACCACGATGTTGGCTTGCCCGGCCACTTTGATAACTGCAGTGTCCACCACAGTTTCGATCCAGCCCGAGCCGGGTACGCAGTGTCGGAAGGCCTGCGGGACCCTCGGCGTAGCCCCGGGAGGCGTTACGGAGACCCCGCTGCCCACACCGGTCCATCGGCGATCCGGGGCCGATACTTGACCCGCTCAAGCGCCGTCTCTGCCCTGGGCCCGGAGGCCAAACGAATACGTGCCACGTGCCCCCGCTGGCCTTCATCCCCCGTGCGGGGTGCCTGTAGCGGGCCACCTCCGAAAGGCCCGACCCGGGCCGGCGGACCGGAACACAATCGGGGACGCTTCGTGACAGATCGAGACCGGTCGCAGCTGAGGTGTCCCTGCCTCGGCACGTGTGAGCCGAATCGGGAGATCAGGTCTCTTCGGTGGCCAAGGCCTTTTCCTCGTTCAAAACCTTGTTGATGTCGAGCAGGATCTTGACTTCTTCCCTGACCTTGCCCATGCCGAAGATGAAGGTCGTGTCGACCGAAGCTCCCAGCGGGGGCGGCGGGTCGATTTGTGCGCTCTCGATGTCGAGCACTTCCTGCACGGTGTCCACAATGATGCCCACTAGCGTGCCCACATCGACCACGATGATGCAGGTTGCCTCGGTGTACTCGGCGGACTCCATGCCGAACTTCAGCCGGAGATCCACGACCGGGATGACCTTGCCGCGCAGGTTGACGACGCCCTTGACGTGCGGGGGCATCTGGGGCACGGCGGTGATGTCCATGATCCCGATGATCTCGCGGACCTTCAGGATTTCGAGCCCGTATTCCTCCCGGGCCAAGCTGAAAGTCAGGTACTTGCCGTCATGCGCGTCCAGGTCGCTGATGGTGGTCTGGTTCGCTTGCGTCGCTGTGGCCATGTGGAAACGCCTCCCTAGAGTAAGACCGCCTCAGGCTTCGTTGGGCCCGCGGCGGATTCATCGGCACCTTGCTGTTCTTGGGGTTCCTGGGGACCGACTGCGTGCCCAACTTGGGCCGCGCTCCCATTGCGCTTGAGTTCGGCTGCCTTCTGGTCAGTGTGAGCTACAACCTCACACGAGTTGTGCAACGCGAGCAGCCCGGTCGGCTCGAGGATCAGGCCGACGCGTCCGTCGCCGAGGATGGCGGCGCCCGAGATGCCTTTGGCCGGCTTGAAGCGCTCGCCGGGGGTCTTGATGACGACCTGCTGCTGGCCGATCAGTTCATCGACGACGATGCCGATCTTGTCGGTCTCGGTCTGGGCGATGACCACCGACGCTTCGGTGGGATCGATCGGATCGGAGAAGCCGAAGAGCGGGCCAAGCTGAATCAGCGTGATCAGTTCGCCGCGGACCTGAATCATGGTTCCCTTGCGCTGGACCCGAGTGATCTGCCGGCTCTCGGGACGGAGAGTCTGCTCGATCATGATGGTCGGGATGATCAGGCGCTCGTTTCCGAGACGGACGAGCATGCCGTCGATAATGGCGAGCGTGAGCGGCAGGCGGATGCTGAAAACGCTTCCGCAGTCCAGCTCAGAGGCGATGTCGATCTTGCCGCGCAACCTTTCGATGTTTCGCCTGACGACATCCATGCCGACGCCGCGGCCGGAGATCTCGGTGACCTGCTCGGCGGTTGAGAATCCGGGCTGGAGGATGAGGTTGAAGACCTGCTGATCGCTGAGCTGATCACCGGGCGCGACCAGGCCACGTTCGATGCCCTTGGCGATGAGCTTGTCACGGTCGAGGCCTTTGCCGTCGTCGCGGATCTCGATCACGATACTGTCGCCCTGGTGGAAGGCGTTGAGATGCAGCGTGCCGGTCTCTGGCTTGCCGGCGGCGCGGCGACGCTCGGAGGTTTCGATGCCGTGGTCGACCGCGTTGCGGACCATGTGGACGAGCGGATCGGCGATGGCCTGGATGACGTTTTTGTCGAGTTCGGTCTCCTCGCCGCTGATCCTCATCTCGACCTGTTTGCCGGCCTTGCGGGCGACGTCGCGGACGAGCCGGCGCATCTTCTGGAAGGTATGGCCGATGGGGATCATTCGCATGGCCATCGCGGTTTCCTGGACGTCACGGACGATCTTGCTGACCTGCGAAACGTCGCGGATCAGCTTTTTGTCGGTTGCGACGACGTCGCTGGTGTTGACCATCGTCTGCGCGATCACCAGCTCGCCGACGGCATCGACGAGGAGGTCGAGCTTAACGGTGTCGACGCGGATGGAGGTCTCACCAACCTGGCTGGAGCCGCCGGCCCCGCCACCGATATCGCCGCCGGTGCTTCCCGGCGGTGACATAGGCGCTGCAACGGCCGGGGCGGGCGGCGTGCAGGCAGCAGCAGTGGCGGACGGAGCGGCGTCGGGCGTCGGCGTTGCCGCGGGGGGCGGTACCTGGCCGGCGGCGGTCGCCCGCAAGCGGGCCATGATCTCAACGATGTTCGGCTGTGGGACCGTAGTGCCGCTGGGACTCGCCAGGTAACTGGCCAGTGCCCCAATCTGTTGCTTGAGCACGTCGATCCCGGAGAAGAACAGGTCGATCGTGTCGGCGGTGATCGTCAATTCGTTCTTCCGCGCGAGGTCGAGAATGGACTCCAGCTCGTGCGTCAGACGGTTGATGTCGCGGAGATTTAGGAACCCGGCAATGCCCTTGATGGTGTGGAAGGGCCGGAACAGCTCGTTGATCTTCGCCGTGTTGCCGGGGTCTTGCTCGACCTCTAGCAGAGCCACCTCGATTGCGTCCATGTGTTCGCGGCTTTCGGCGATGAAGGCCTCCAGGTGCTCGCGTTCGCCGAGATCGATGACCAAAGGCTCGGCAACGTATTCTTCGATTTGGGCTGCG
>CAZDTB010000388.1:0-4808 GCA_964508075.1 uncultured Planctomycetales bacterium | reverse complement strand
CACTCCGTAGATGCACAGGATCGAGAGCACGATGATGTAAGCCGTCCAGGCTACGTGCCCGAACCAGTTCAGGTCCATGGTGATGATCGCACCCACTCGCGCAAAGTTGCCCGCAGCCTCACACCGCCCACGATGCTAGATCAACCCCGCAGGGTGGTCAATTGCCGGTGGGCTAATTCCGTCAGCCCTGGAAACCCGATATAATCGTGTGCTTGCGCCCTCGTCGGGAGGGCGCCCATCGCAGTGCAGAGAAGCTTTGTAGGACAAAATGAACAACCACCCAGCTACGGAGACCCGGTCGTGCCGCGACCAGGCCATCGAAGCGTTCGCCGGCAAGTTCCTCAACGGCCAGAACCAGGACCTCTACCAGGACATGCTGGTCACACTGTGCCGCCTGGCGCACGATGGTGCCGGGCGCGGCGACGTCAAGCTGCTGCACAAATCCCTCGCCGAGTTGCGCTATGGGCTGAAGGTCTTCGCCCCCTATGCCGAGACGCGCAAAATCACGATCTACGGCTCCAGCCGCACACCCGAGGGGCATCCTGACTACCAGGCCGCGATCGAGTTTGCCCGAAGGATGTCGGAGAACGGTTGGATGGTGATCACCGGGGCCGGCGACGGGATCATGAAGGCCGGGCACGGCGGCGCGGGGCGCGAGGCGAGCTTCGGAGTGGCGATCCGACTGCCCTTCGAGCAGAAGACCAACGACATCATCGCCGAAGATCGCAAGCTGATCAACTTCCGCTACTTCTTCACGCGCAAGGTGATGTTCATGAAGGAGGCCTCGGCGATCACGCTCTTCCCGGGAGGCTTCGGAACCCAGGACGAGGGATTTGAAGCGCTCACGCTGGTCCAGACCGGCAAGACCCCCCTGATACCGATCGTCATGTGCGAGCGGCCCGGCGGAACGTACTGGCCTCAGTGGCGGGCTTACGTCGCCGCCGAGTTGCTCCGCACCGGGATGATCAACGAACAAGACATGAACCTGTTCTTTATCACGGACGACGTGGACCAGGGCGTCAACAACGTGGTGCAGTTCTACCGCGTCTATCACTCCAGCCGTTACGTCGGCGACGACCTGGTGTTGCGCCTGCGCCGCCCGATCTCTGATGAAACGCTGCAGCGCATCAACGACGAGTACGCCGCGGACATACTGCACGAAGGCCGGATCGAGCAGTGCGGTCCGCTCTCCGAGGAGCGGGGCGAATACCCGGACATGCCGCGCTTGAAGCTGAGCTTCGACAAGCAGAGTTTCGGCCTTCTGCGGCGGATGGTCGACCTGGTGAATCTGGAAGGGATGGAGTCGTAGGGGGCATTTCAAGCGGTATACACAGCAGTTTTCCGACCGTTTGGGCCAGAAAAGTCTGAAAAACAGGGGTTTTCTCCGGGTTTCTGGCGATTCGCGCTTGACTAAACCGCAAATGCGTGGCATTAGTTGCCACGTAAGCAGTTGGGTGCGGTTTGATTTCGGCCTGTATATGCAGCCTGAAACGGCCCACCCGGCGCCACGGAATTCAGCCGCCGGCCGCAGCGTGCGACGGCGGGCACACCCAGGAATGTGGGCGACTCCCGCCGCGCGCGGGCACGCCCGGCAAGGAGTGTACTGATGGCTACGAGGAAGAAAACCAGCACGTCGAAACCGCGGACCAAATCGGACGTCTTCAACTTCATCGCCGACGGTGCCGGCGTCAGCAGGAAGCAAGTCTCGGCGATGTTCGATGGGCTCAACAGCCTGATCAAGAAGGATCTGTCGACTCGCGGGCCGGGCATGTTCACCGTCCCCGGGCTGATGAAGATCTCGGTCCAGAAGAAGCCGGCCACCAAGGCGCGCAAGGGCGTCAACCCCTTCACCGGCGAACAGATGATGTTCAAAGCCAAGCCGGCCCGCAAAGTCGTCAAGGTTCGGCCGCTGAAGAAGCTGAAGGAAATGGTCTAAGCAGATCCGCTTGTCAGGCGAAGCGGCCCGGTCGGTCACCGGGCCGTTTTGCCCGACACGCGCAGGTCCGGGCGTTTATCCCTCTTCCGGGGACGGCAGCTTGGGCTGGAGATCCTTCTGCCGGCGACGGCGCAGCTCGTCGCGCAAGCGGGCCGCGGTCTCAAAGTCTTCCCGCTCGACCGCATCGTCGAGTTGCTCTTTCAGCGTCAGCGTAATCCCATGTTGCTGACGGAGCCGGCGCCCCATCTGGTCAAGGTAGGCCACGGCCGGATTCTGTTCGCGCTGCTCGGGCTCGAAACCGGCTTCGGCCAGGGCTTGGCTCAGGTCGCGAATCCCCAACTCCGCCTCTTCGATTGCCTCGTCGTAGCGGTTTTCCGCGGTACGCAGCCGCGTCAGTAGCCGGGCGCGGTTGAAGATCAGCGTGGGAACCAGAATGGCCAGCGGGCTGTCCCACTCCTCATCGTTCTCCTCGAGCTGACCCAGGATCGTGAGACAACGATCGATGTCCCGCAGCGTCCGTTGCAGGTATGCGCGGCCCTGTTCGAAGTCCCTCTCGCGCAGCGCTTCCTCAGCCAGGCTCGACAGCGCCAGACGCCGATAGTTGTACTGCTGCAATTCGCGGTGCAGCTCGCGCCAGTCTTCTTCGCTCGGCTCGCGTCCGACCTGCTGCTCGTGCTCGATGTAATCGCAGACCGAGGGCAGGCCGTGGTAGCGCCGACTGTCGGGCCGGCCGTCGAGGCCCATCTGCAAAACGCCCAGATCGACCCGCAACTGGAGAACCTCCGCGCCGTCTTCGCCGGTTATCAGACGTGCGCAGACCTCGTCCCGGGTGCAGTCCCAGTCCGCGAGCAGTTCATTGAGGTCCAGATTCATCACACTGCCCCAGTCACGGATTCAACGCTTATATCGTCCGCGCCCCGGGAGGCCTGCAGTTCCCGGAAGTGGCTGATAATGGGTGCGGCACCGCCGGGCTTCGGAATCGTGTACCCGAAGACCATCGCCGCGCTGAGGAGTCAATTGCCCCGATATAGCCCCCGCGCCTGAATCGCCTCTCGAACCGGCTCCGGCACTAAGTAGCGAATGCTCTGCCCGGCCCGGAGCCGGGCGCGCACGTCGGTGGCGGAAATGTCGATCAACGGGCTGTCGAGATAATGGGCCTCCAACTCGTTGATTTGCTCTGACGTCATCAGGTCGGTCAGCGACTCTCGGCTCGGCCACGCCGACCCCGGGCGGCCGGCCGTCACCAGCGTGCAGAGCGAAGCCAGCTCACCGACCCGGTACCAGGTCGGCAGCTCTGTCAGGCTGTCCAGACCGATCAGCCAGTGCAGCTTGGTGCCCGGGGGCTCGGTCTCGAGGAAGTGTTGAACGGTGTGTAGCGTGTAATTCGGCCCGGCCTGCCGCGCTTCCCAGTCGCTCACCTCGAACAGCGCGTCGTCGCGCACGGCCAGCCGGCATAGTTCCACCCGATCGGCGGCGGGAGTCAGCGTGGCCTCCCGCTTGTGCGGGGGGCTAGCGCTTGGAATGAGGATGACTCGCGCGACGCCCAGTTTCTCGGCGGCGTAGCGGCAGACGATCAGATGTCCGTGATGGATCGGATCAAACGAACCGCCGAAGAGCAGAATGCTTGCCAAACCCGACGTCTCCGCTTGGAAGGATCAGGCCACGTCGCGCTTATTGAGGGCCGCTTCGAGTTGCGGAACAATCTCGCGGATTCCCGCCAGCCGGGGGTGGATTTTCAGGGCCCGCTTGTAGAAGTCAAGCGCGCCGGAATAATCGCCGCGCTCTGCTCGAATATGACCCAGACCCGCGATGGCGGCGAAGTGGTACGGGTTTCGTTCCAGTGCCGCCTGGTAGGCGGTTTCGGCTTCGTCGCAACGCTCCAGCGAGTGTAGCGCCAGTGCCCGCTGGTGATAGGCTTCGGCCAGCGCGGGCTCCACCGCGATCAGCTCGCCCAGCAGGCCCAGGGCACTTTCGAGTTCGGCTTGCTGTAAGCACTGGATGGCGGTTCTCAACTGCCGGTGAGCATCGGCTGATCCTGCCCGCATCCAGATGCTCCAGAGGGCATTCTCGGCTGCGGCCGCCACCTGCTCGTCCGCGTGGCCCAGCAACGCCGCCAGCCGCTCGCAGTGCTCCATGGAGCCGCTCAGGCCCAGACAGGTCGCAGCCAGCCTTGCGACCGCTTCCAGCGGTGAGGCCGTCAGCTCCACCAGCCGTTCGGGTGGCCAGTTGGCCCGCAGCCGCGCCACCGCCGCGGGCAAATCACCCGCCACGAGCGGAGGATCGACGGCTATCAGAAACGCCCTGTCTGAATCGCTAACCACGAAGAGCAAGCTCCTCGAACACGTCGCGGAAGCGACGGCTCGACCGATTCGACGCGCGCATCCGGTACGCGCGCACAGATACAGAAACCTGATAGGGCAAAGCAGACCGGCACTGGCGTCCTCAATCGGACGCCCGAACGACACTAACTGAGCATAGCACAGTGGGACCCCGGGCGTCAATGATTACCCGTGCGGTCCGAGCTTTTTCGCACGCCCGATATGTTCGGGCCGGCGGCTCCGACGACGTGGGCGCAGGGCGGCAGCCTGTCGGGTCGCCCGGAGCCGTACCTGCGGTGGCTCACCGAACGCCGACGTCCCCGGCGAGAGCTTGAATCCGCTATCGGACCTCCCGGCGGCTCGATGCTCTGGCCTTACCTCCTGCCGAACTTGTCGCGTCCGCACCCCGCGCGGGACGAGCGTGGCGGCGTGCTATGGGCACGGCTCGCGATAGACGCCCAGCAGCGCGGCCGCCGGGGAAGCGCAGATTCTATTCGAGCGCAGCCAATTGCCTTCGCGCCCAAAGGTGATTGACGTTCAAGGCGAGGGCCTTC
>CAZDTB010000387.1:0-4813 GCA_964508075.1 uncultured Planctomycetales bacterium | reverse complement strand
GGCTGGAGATTGACAATCTCGTTGGCGGGGACACGGCTGTCCGAGCAACCGATCGAGGTAACTGTCCAGACCGGAACGGCGACGCTGACCGGGACAGTTCAAAGCCATAACCGCAAACTCACGGCGCAGCTCATCGCAGCATCCTTCGACGGTTGCCGCGGCGTCGTGAACGAGCTGAAGGTGAAGCCTCCGGGGCACGTCTCAGACGAACGTATCGCAGAGTACGTCCGCGCTGCTTTGGATGCCCGCGCCGATATCACCAGGGAGACAATCACCGTCTCGGTCTCGAACGGCATCGCGACGCTGAGCGGCACCGCCGCCAGTCACTGGGAGCGAACCCTTGCCGAGGATGTGGCGTTGGGCTGCAAAGGGGTGTGCCTCGCCAAGAACCTGCTGGTAGTGAACCTGGACGAACAGATCGAGGACGAAGCGCTCTGTCGCGAGATCCAAGCTGCACTCACGTACGCTCGCGGGCTGCGCGACACAGACGTCCGGGTGGCCGTCAACGGCGACACAGCCGTCCTTTCGGGCGAGGTGCCGACCCTGTGGCAAAAGGAAACCGCGGAAACTGTGGTGCGGCGTTTCCGGGTCTCTCAAGTTCGCAACGAGATCCTAGTGACTGGCGACTGAGCCGTACGCACCCGTGACCAGGGTTGTTCCGCTTGCCGGCCGGCACACGGCACACGGCACGCCGTGCACGGCGAACCCGGCATAATCGCCGGCTGCTGCGCGGATCAGTCTCGTTAGACACCGCCAGCGCTGAGAATGCTCGTTAGCACCGACGGAGCGATGCCTATGACAACAGACACCCAACAGCTCTATGAGGATGTCAAGGGCGCACTGGGATCAAGCGACCCGGCCGCCCTTTCGCGCGTGCTGTCGGACACACATCCTGGCGATATTGCCGAGATCTACGATCTCCTCGACGACGAAGACCGCTCCCGGCTGATCTTGGGGCTTCCGAGCCAAACTGCCGCCGAAGTCGTAGTTCTGCTCGACGAAGCCGAGCGCGACGAGATCATCGAGGAGATGGACCAAGAGAGGCTGGTCGAGCTGATCTCCGAGATGGAGCCCGACGACGCCACAGACGTGCTCGGCGAACTGCCCGAAGAAGAGCGCAAAGACGTCCTGGAACATGTCGCCCCCGAACAAGCCCAGCAGATCGAGGAGTTGCTGACCTACGAGGAGGACACGGCTGGCGGCATCATGACCAAGCACCTGGTCGCGCTATCCGCCGACGCCACCGTTAGACAAGCCGTCGAGGAAATCCGCACCTCGTTCTCGGATGAGGATCTCCACTACATCTACGTTGTAGACCGTGACCGAAGGCTCACCAGCGTCGTCCCGCTCCGCCGACTGGTGCTGAACGAAAAGGGCGCTCAGCTCGGTGCGATTGGCGACACGGACCCCGTTGCCGTCCACGTGCGCGACGATCAGGAAGAAGTGATCCACGTTATGTCCAAGTACGACCTGGCCGCCGTCCCGGTCATCGACGACGACGGCCGGCTCCTCGGACGGATCACGCACGACGATGTTATGGACGCCTACGAACAAGAGGCCGACGAGGACATCTACCGCATGGCCGGTCTCGATGCCGCCGAGTTTGAGAAGGCGTCGATCGTGCGGGCGGCCGGTATGCGCCTGTCCTGGCTGGTCCCGTGTCTGGCCAGTATGGCCATCACTGCTGCCGTGATGATGGTCTCCCAGCGCTGGTTCGACGAGCTGGCGGTGTATGCGGCGCTGATCATCTTCGTACCAATGATCGCAGCCATCGGCGGCAATTGTGGCATCCAGATTTCCACGGTTATCGTCCGCGGGATGGCCACGGGCGACTTGGCCGAGTCCAGGTTCCACACGGCGCTCATGCGAGAAGGTCGGATCGCACTGATCATGGCGCCCATATGCGGCGTGGCAGCCTGGTTGGTCAGCCGTTTCGGGCTACCGGTCATGCAGCGTCTCAGCCACTCGGCGCCAGGGACAACTGCCGGGCAAGCAACGCCGGGCGCCGATGTCGTTCGTATCGCCTTCGCCGTCGGCGCCGGCATGACGTGCGCGATCCTGGTTGCGGGTTCGCTGGGCCTGATGCTGCCGTTCCTCTTCCGCCGTGTTGGCGTCGACCCGGCGATCGCCTCTGGTCCGGTTGTGACCACCGCCAACGACATCATCAGCGTGGCGATCTTCCTTGGCTTGGCGTCGGCCATTATGGTCTGACGCCGCATATGGAGTACGCCCATGACGTTGCTCATCATCTCGGCGGCGATCGCTGTCGGCATGTTGGCCCTGTGTTCTTCGTGGTGCTCGCTCTCGCCAGTGAGTATCCTCATCTCTTGGACTGGTCTGAAAGAACTGCAAGGCGGTGTTCAATGACCGGAGTCGACAAGAAACCCCAACCGTTCCGCACCGATGAAGAACTGGCGCAGATGATCGTCAGGGTAGCGCGCTCCGTCCCGGCCGATGTGATCATCTGCGGGACCGAGACGGGCTCGCTGTTTCGGCATGTGCAGAGAATCGCCGGAGATCTGCGGCTGGTCGCTGCTACTCCGACCGCAGAGACGCACGGCGCGCTGGTCGAGGACGGGTTCGACGTGTCCCGGCTGTCGGTGCGTGTGGCGAACAAGTACAGGCAGGCCCGACATGCGGTTTCGGTGGCGCTCAACACGGGCAAGGTATCTCCTGGCGATCTCGTGGTGTGTGCCGTTGGTCACAACCTGTGTCACGGGGCAGGTGATTTCCTCCTCGTCACGGATGTCGAGAAGAGTACCGCGGATATCGCGCTGTCCGAATTGGTCAAACTGACCGATGGTATTCGCCCGACCGTCTTGGAAGCCGCGTTGGAGGTGGCCGGCAGGATGGGGCGGGCCGCTCGGCGGGGAAAGCGCGTCGGTGCCCTCATAGCGCTGGGCGACTCGGAGAAGGTGCTTGAGGGATCAAAGCAACTCATCCTGAACCCATTTCAAGGCCACGAAGACGTGGATCGGATGCTTACGAATCCCAGCATCCACGAGATGTTGGTCGAACTCGCCAAGCTCGACGGCGCGTTCATCGTCCGGGGGGGACGGCTTCATACGGACGGCCGGCACATTCCTTGCGGCGTCAGGGGGCGACGTCCAGGTTCCCGCCGGTCTCGGCGCACGTCACCTCGCCGCGGCCGCGGTCACGGCCTGGACCGAAGCCACGGCCGTCGTTGTATCAGCAACAGATGGCAATGTACGCGCATTCTCGAACGGCGAGATAGCTCTCCAGATGGATCCCGAGGTGCCGTTCGGCCCGCTCATGAAAACGCATCAAGGTGAGGCCTGATATACCGAATTCTCGGGCTTTTGGGACTGTGGCTACCGAAAACTCCGTCCTCCTTGCTACGCAACGACTTACGCGTTTCACGCGACGCTGCCAGATCGACTATAATGATGCCTCACAGAACCCGAACTGAGAGAATCACATGGCCGTCGTGCGCGTTTTCGTCGCCTTAATCCGAGCGTTGCTAATGCCACGTGCTGTAATCCTCGCCGAAAACCTCGCGCTGCGTCATCAACTCGGCGTCCTCCAACGATCTGTCAAACGCCCACGACTTCGGCAGCGTGACCGGATCCTCTGGGCGTGGTTGTCTCGGCTTTGGGCCGACTGGCGTTCCAGCTTGATGATTGTGAAGCCGGACACGGTGATCAAGTGGCACCGCGACGGCTTCCGGCTCTACTGGCGTTGGAAGTCGCGAGGCAAGCCCGGGCGTCCGAAGATCAACCCGGAGATCCGTCGGCTGATCAGGCGCATGTGCTGTGAGAACGTCACTTGGGGAGCTCCGAGAATCCACTCCGAATTGGCGTTGCTCGGCTACGTCGTAGCCGAATCGACTGTCGCGGAATACATGTGCCGACATCGCAAGCCACCGTCTCAGACCTGGCGTACGTTCCTGGAAAACCACGTCGATGATATTGCGGCGATCGACTTCTTCGTCGTGCCGACCGTTCGTTTTCGCTTGCTATACTGCTTCATCGTGCTTCGACATGACCGCCGTCGCGTCGTTCATTTCAACGTCACGGCCCATCCAACAGCTCGTTGGACAGGCCAGCAGATTGTCAATGCGTTTCCGTATGACGATGCGCCTCGTTTCATGATCCGGGATCGTGACGGTATCTACGGCGTTGATTTCCAGCTCCGTGTTGAGCATATGGGCATCGAGGAGGTTGTCATCGCGTACCGATCTCCATGGCAATCTCCGTACGTGGAACGTCTAATCGGCTCAATCCGTCACGAGTGCTTGAACCACCTGATCGTGTTCAGCGAAGCTCACTTGCGGCGAATTCTAACGAGCTACTTCGCATATTATCACGAATCCCGCGCGCATCTTTCGCTGGAGCGCAATGCTCCGATACCGCGTCGAGTCGAGCATCCATCCGCAGGAAAGGTGATCGCGATTCCCCAGGTCGGCGGTCTGCATCACCGATACACGCGGGCCGCCTGAAGCAACCAACTATCCCGACTTCCGATGAGCATCTGACACGCGAGGCTCACAGGTTGGGCGCGCGCCGACGCAGGAAACTCCCCGCGCTGGCCGTGTCCAGCCCGCATCCCAACAGGATTCATGCGGCCCACCGGGCAGATTCAAGCCGTCGTTCGCGATCGAACCACCGCGGATGGAATATTCGGTATGCACAGGGCTCCGCTAGAGCCTAGCGGAGGCTGTCGCTGCGTGGGTGTCGGGACGATGACGCGCAACTGCGCACTGCAATTTTACTGCAATCGGCCGTTTTGCGACGTCCCAACAAGAAAGCAGAGGCACCTAAGTGGTTGCCTCTGCCAGCTTTACGTAAATAGC
>CAZDTB010000386.1:0-4848 GCA_964508075.1 uncultured Planctomycetales bacterium | reverse complement strand
TCAGCCCGTCGGCATGCGTGGCCCACAGCCCGCACCAGTAGCCGCTGATCCGCGCACCGCAGATTGAAACGTGCTCGTGGCCGTTGAGTCGAATGCCGTAGCCCCGGTACTCGTCCGGGCGCGTCGCGGGCGCTGAGCCGCGCAGCACCGAACCCTCGGCAAACTCGATCTCGATGTCCGAGGCGCCGATCTGGATCACGCCGTCGTTGTTGACGTCCTCGATCACCGTGCCCGGCGGAATCACCACGCGGCACGACTGCGCGATGACCGTGTCGTCCTCCGTAACCTCGACGGTTGGCAGGTCTTGTGAAGGCACCATCAAACACAACACGACCGGCAGAAACAAGGCACTAAGCATGTACATGGGTTTGACCCTCACCTGATGGATTCACGTCCGCGGCGCGACGGCACGCCGCCCACATTCACATCCAGTCCGCCAACGGTCGCGCGCAGCGCGCGAACTCGGCGGCGGGCAGGTTCACCGTGCCCCATTTTGGGCTGCGCACCCGGGCATGCAAGCGGTACTCGGCGGCCGGCACCCCCACAAAAACGTACCGCTGGTCACGAAAGCCATGGACAATCTCCGGCGGCGGCTCGGCCTGCTCCTGAAGCCAGTACGCGAAGATGAACAGCGCGCCGAACCCGACGCCGAAGACCTGCTCCCATTGTTCGAGCCCGTCCAGGTCGGCCTGGGTGACCCAGTTTTCCCAGGCCGGCTTGCGTTGGCTCCCGCGCGCCGCCCAGCGTCGGCCCTTGACGTCGACCAGCCAGTTCGTGCGGTTGTCGGCGTAGACGATGAAATCGAAGCTCTTGAGCTTCGCGTCGCGAAACGCCGCTCGCTTGGCCTCGTCCACCGCGACATACGGGATCTGCTTGCGGCGCAGATAGTCCTCGAACGCGGCTTCGTAGTGGACGTGCGTTTTCACGAGCTGCCGTCCCGGCCTAACAATTGGCGAACGGTAGGTATTATGCGCAACGCCGCTCAGGACGCAAACCCGACCGAACTGGTTTTCCCAGACCGGGGCACGCCGGCGGCGCCCCCTACCGGCTGACCTTCTCCAGCTTCGCCGTTGGGTGAGCCTGCCACTTCAACTGCTTGCGCAGAATCGCCAGCAGCGTGGGCGATTCCAGGTAGCGCTTTCCCAGACGCCAGTGGACCGTGCGCGGATCGGGCAGGCGCGGCGAGCCCGGGCCTTCCGCGAACAGCAGTTGTGCCTGGTCCAGATCGTCGATCGCGAAGATCACGTCAGGTGGGTCCAGCACAATCGAGCGGATGCCCCACGGCTGCGCCAGCACACGGATCTCCGCCAGATCGAGCAGCATTTCGACGTCCTTGGGCAACGGGCCGAATGCGTCGCGCAGGTCATCGCGCAGGACGCTCGTATCATCAGGCGTGCGCGCGCTGGCCAGGCGCTTGTACACCTCCATCCGCTGACGTTCGGAGCGGATATAGGCACGGGGAATGGACGCATCGACACCCAGCTCCAGGTTGACCGGGCGCCACAGCTCGGCGGGCTCGTTGCGCATCCGCCGCACCGCCTGTTCCAGCAGTTGGCAGTACATCTCGTATCCGACGGCCTCGATGTTGCCGGACTGCTCGGGGCCGAGGATGTTGCCGGCCCCGCGAATCTCGAGGTCGCGCATCGCGATCTGGAAGCCGGCCCCGAGCTGGCTGTAACGCTCGATCGCCTTGAGCCGATCGGCCGCCTGGTCCTTGACCGGATGTTTCGGCGAAAGCAACAGATAGCAGTAGGCCCGGTGCTTCGAGCGCCCGACCCGCCCGCGGAGTTGGTGCAGATCGGCCAGCCCGAAGCGCTCGGCGCGGTTGATGAAGATCGTGTTGGTCGAGGAGATATCGATCCCGGACTCGATGATGTTCGTGGAGACGAGGACATCCACCTCGCGACGCACGAACTTGAGCATCACCTCTTCGAGCTCGCCGCCCTTCATCTGACCGTGCCCGACCACGATGCGCGCTTCCGGCACGATGGTGCGCAGATGATTCGCAACGGTGTGAATGTCACGAACGAAGTTGTGCACGAAATAAATCTGCCCGTCGCGGTTCATCTCCCGCAATATCGCGTTGCGGATCAGCTCGTCGTTCCACAGCCGAATCTGCGTCACGATCGCCCGGCGATCGAGTGGGGGCGTCGCCAGCGACGAGATCTCGCGAATCCCCAATAGGGCCATGTGCAGCGTACGTGGGATCGGCGTGGCGGTGAGCGTCAGCACGTCCACCGCCGCCCGCAGCCGCTTGAGCCGCTCCTTCGCCTCGACGCCGAAGCGCTGCTCCTCGTCGATCACGACCAGCCCGAGGTCGGCGAAGCGGACGTCTTTGGACAGCAGCCGATGCGTGCCGATCAGGACATCGATCCGGCCCAGGCGGGCGCGCTCGACGATCCTGGTCTGCGCGCCCTTGGTGCGAAAACGCGACAACACCTCGATATAGAACGGATAGTCGGCCATCCGTTCGGCGAAGGTCTGGTAGTGCTGCTCGGCGAGGACGGTGGTCGGGACCAGCACCGCGACCTGCTTGCCGTATTCGATCGTCTTGAACGCCGCCCGGATCGCGAGCTCGGTCTTCCCGAAGCCGACGTCGCCGCAGAGCAGCCGGTCCATCGGCCGCGGGCGGGCCATGTCGCTCTTGATCTCCGCCAGCGTCTGGAGCTGGTCCTCGGTCTCGGTGTAGAGGAACGAGCCCTCGAACTCACGCTGCCAGTTGGTATCGTGCGGAAAAGCGGTTCCGGCGTGGGTGGCCCGCTCGGCCTGAAGCGCCAGCAGCTCCGCCGCCAGATCGGTCACCGCCTCGGTGACCCGTTGCTTGGTGCGTTTCCAGCCGCTCCCGCCGAGCTTGCTGAGTTTCGGCCGGCCGCGAAAGCTCCCGATGTACTTCTGCACAACGTGGATCTGGCTGGTGGGGACGTGCACGACGGCGCGGTCGGCAAACTCGATCGCCAGGTATTCATCCCGCCGACCGGAGCGCTCCAGCGTCTTGAGCCCGCGGAATCGTCCGATCCCGTGCAGGGCGTGAACCACGTAATCGCCCAGCTCCAGATCGAAGAAGGTGTCGATCGGGCGGGCCGGTTGCACGCGTCTGAGCGTGCGGCGCTGGCGATAGCGGTGGAACAGCTCGTGGTGGGGCACAATCGCGGTCGCGTTCCACTGAAAGCCGCGATGAATTACCGCGACCTCGGTCCTGACGCGCTGCGGCCGCTGGGGCAATTCGTCCAGCAGCTTCTCGAAGCGCTGCAATTCCGGCGCGTTGTCGCACAGGACGATCACCTCGCACTCCCGCGCCAGCCCCGCCAGCGCCTCGAGCGACTCGCCCGACTTCGGCTCGAAGTGCGGCAACCCCCCGACGGCAAAGTCCACACCGTGCTCGATGCCGGCGGCAAAACGTTGCAGGTGCAACTGAGTGAAATCGTTAGCCCGGCGGAAGATCGCCTCGACCGGAATGATCCCCGCCCGTTCACCCAACTGCTGCCAGTACGTCCGCCCCAGTTCCTGGATCTCGACCGGCTCGTGAAAGGCGATGATGGTGTCCGCCGGGAGCAGCGCCAGGAAGCTGGTCGTGAGACCCTTAGTGTCATCGCGCGCTTCCAGGATTGAGCGGGCCGGGATTCGAATCGACCGCAATTCATGCGACGAGCGCTGCGTGCCCGCATCGAACAGCCGGATCGATTCAACCTCGTCGCCGAAGAACTCGATCCGCACTGGGTCGCTGTGGGCATTCGTGTACACGTCGATGATGCCGCCGCGCTGCGCGTAGTCCCCCGGCAGGCCGACCTGGTCACAGCGAACGAAGCCCTGCTCAGTGAGCCAGGCCGTAAAGCGCTCGGGCGGGAGCGTCTGGCCGGGGGTAAGCGTCAGCGATTGGGCGGCGATCGCCTCGGGGCTGGGGACCGGCTGCATCAGGGCGTGGATGGAGGCGACGATGCAGCTTGGGGAGGCCGGCGTGTCCCGCCTCGGGCTAACGTCTGATAATTGGAGACAGAGACGCAATCTTTCCGCGCCAAGCTCGTCCTCGCCAACCCGTTCGCCCGGGAGCGTCTCGAGTTGCGGCAACTGTTCGGGAGCGATCCCAACCGCCGCCTCAAGGTCATCCAGATTGTTGTCGGCCTCATCCGCGTGTCCGGAGACCAGCAGCAGCGGGCGCTGCAAGCGCTCCGCGACCAGTGCGGCCAATATGGGCGTAGAGGATCCCCACAGCCCGGCGGCGACCACCGGGCCCTCGGCGTCGGTCAGCAATTCCGCCAACTGTCCGACGCGTGCGTCCGTTCGGATGACTTCGAACGCAGCCACTATCCCGATTCTATCGTCGAGTCCGGCCCCCGGCGAGCAGGGCGCTGATTTCCTCCCACAATAAGTTGTCGGGCGGAACAAGGTCGTTGACTCGCGGCCGGATCGCCGATACTCTTATTATGTACGTGTGTACATGGTGGCGTTTTATGCATACGTCGATGGTTCCGCCCCCCTTGCGGGCGATTCATCAGACCGGCCCGCCGGTCACAGGAGTCCAAATCATGAAGCAAGATCGAAAACGCACCCGAGCCTTCACACTGATCGAGCTGCTGGTGGTAGTCGCAATCATTGCGCTGCTCATCTCGATCCTACTCCCCTCCCTCACCCGGGCCAAAGAGCAGGCCCGCATCGCGCTGTGCTTGTCGAACCAGCGATCGATCGTCCAAGCGAGTATCAGCTACGTGATGGACAAGGAAACCGCGGTGTTCGCCTTTCCGTTTGGCTACGTTCCCGATACCGCGCTGCCCGACCATCCTCAGCCATTCGATCTGGCGACGGAGTTCATCTGGGGCGGGGACGTGCCCGACGCCAAATCGATGAACTGGG
>CAZDTB010000385.1:0-4849 GCA_964508075.1 uncultured Planctomycetales bacterium | reverse complement strand
GGGTCAGCCGCCAGGCGTGCGGCCCATAGTCGTCCAGGTCCCATTCGTCCGTAGCTCGACGAAGGTCCCGCAACGCCTGCAGGAGCTTGTTCATCCTGATCGCGTCTTCCCGCCGCGCCGGGGCAACACGTGATCATTCATCCGCACCGGCGGCTGTGCCTGAAGCCGGAGCCGGTGCTGGCTGGAAAGCGGGGATTATAGCGGCTGCCCGGCTTTCGGGACTGAGCCGGCGCGCCTGTCCCTTGTTCGGGCGAGCGCGCCCCATATAATGCGCCTCTTGACAATCCATCGCGGGAGAGCGCCGCCCCCGTACGGCCGGGAGAAGATAACCGTGGCTGAGAACGTCGAAAGCTGGACGAGTCGTAATCATTTCACGCTGCGTCGACTCCATTCGCTGACCGGCATCATTCCCATCGGGGTATTCCTGATCGAGCACCTGTTGACCAACTCGCTGACGTGGTTTGGGCCCGAGAAGTTCAACGCGCAGGTCCACTGGCTGCACGAGCTGCACTACCTGATCTGGCTCGAAATCCTGTTCATCTTCGCACCGCTGGCGTTTCACGGCATCTACGGCCTGCTGATCGCGTTGACGGCGCGCAACAACGTCACCAAGTATCCGTATGCGGACAACTGGCGATTCTTCCTGCAACGCTGGACCGGAATCATCACCATCCTGTTCGTACTCGTACACCTGGGCCACTTCCGCTTTGCACACTGGTTCGGCGGCGAAGTTTACCCCGGCCACCCCGACCCGTTCGGGCTCACGCAGCGCGGGTTCCAGCTCATCCCGCCGGGCATGATCTGGTTCCCGATCTACCTGATCGGGCTGACGGCGGCGGTCTACCACTTCTGCAACGGGCTGGTCACGTTCTGCATCACCTGGGGCATTGCGATCAGCGTCGAGTCGCGCAAGCGGCTTTCGGTGGTTACGGGCGGCGTCGGCGTCGTGCTGCTGGTGTGGGGCGTCATGTCGCTCTACGCCCTGCGAACCATGCGCCCAGCGCTCCCAGAGGATTCAGCCCCCTCCGAAGGCACGCGCCTCGTGCAGCAAGAGGTGCCCCCGTCCGACAGCGGCTCCTGAAGATCTTCGCTCCGACGCCAAGCCACCGATCGATCCCTACTCGGTACGGAGCCGCGGCGCTGGTCCAATCGGCGGGCGCTACTCTTGCGGTTCAACCAGTCGGCGCGTCAGCCGGGCCAGCACGATGGACACGGGCAGGACGACCAGCAGGATTGCGATGCCGAGCAGCACGATCTTCGGCCGGTTCTCCCACGCCAACGCCAGGTCGTTGCAGTGCGTCGTAGCTGACTCCGCCGCATAATGGTTGAGCCACAGCGCCGCGAGGAAGCCGATCGCCAGGGGCGGTCCAAACGGGATCATGCCGGTGCGCTTGAGCACCAGGCTGAGAATCCAGCCAGCCAGCGCGATCGGGACCGACAGCAGGAACCCGAGCAGCGCGATATCCCACCCGCCGATGGCGCCCGCGGCCGCGAGGATGTAGATATCCCCGGTACCGAACGCTTCGCGCCCGAACGCCAGCGTGAAGAAGATGCGAATGACCCATCCCGCGGCGGCCGCCACGATCGCGCCGTGGATTGCAAACGTCACGCCGCCGAGCGGCGTGATTCCGCCGATCGGTGTCCAGGAGGTCGCGCGTTGCCACAGGTCGCCGACCATGGGCACGCTCCCAACGATGAGGTACGTGATGATCGCCGTCAGCAGCGCCGGCAGAAGCCAGAGCAACTCGCCTAATACCACGCGGCGTGCCCCTGGTGCTTCCGCTTCGATGGCGGCGTGAAGCTCTTCATCGACTTGGCGTGGCTGCCCCCCCGACAACACCATCGCGACGAACAGCGCTACCATCACCGCTGGAACCACCAGGGCAAACGCGCCGTTGACGCTCGTTGCCGGGCTGGCAGCCCCGACCAGTAGCCAGACTGCGAGCCCGACGAAAACCACGATCGCCAGGACCGCCGCCAGGTTGTCGGCCAGGGTCGGCGGGGCTGTTCCGATCTCGCCGCCAACCGGGCCGAACTCGAATTCCTCCTCCCCGCGCAAGGCGTCACGCCGACTCTTTCGCCACAGCATCACACCACTGACGACGAACGCGACGACGGCGGCCGCAGCGGCGGGACTCGCGGCTCGCTCGGCAAAAAACTCGGGCCGCGGCCACAACGCACACAATACGATTCCGGCGACCAGGGCCACGTCCGTTACCCGTGTGTCAACCACGTACAGAATCAGGTCCATGGCCGAGCAAGCAATCAGCACGGCAACCAGCACCAGCCACGCCAGCAACAGGCAAACGTCGGTCGGCCAACCGGCCGCCAGAGATGTGGCGCCGACATCCGTCACCCGCAGGACGCGGGCGTCGACGATGAACAACAGGTAGTACGTCAGCACGAACGCCAGTCCGGTCACCGCCTCGACCAGCGGATACTGCGAAGAGATCGGCTTGCCGCAGTAGCGACACCGCGCTCGCAAGAGCAACCAGCTCAGCACCGGCACGTTGTCGTACCACTTGAGCGTTGTCCGGCAGTGCGGGCAGAACGACCAGGTCGGCTCCCAGATCGAGAGCCCGCGCGGCAGCCGATAGATGACCACGTTCAGGAAGCTGCCGACACACAGGCCGAGCAGGTAGACGAACAGGCCGATCGTTACCGCCAACATCAGGAACCTTCCGTCGTGCGCGTGGTAACCCCGAGCGTCTCCAAAACCGCGTCGACCACCTGCTCGATCGAGCGACCGGCGGTGCTGACCACGTGCTCGGCGGTTGCCTCATAGACCGGCAGCCGCGCCTGCAACACTGCCTCAACCTCTTGCGGGCCGGGCCGATTGGTCAGCTCCGGCCGCTGCGCCGCCGAGCGCGGGTCGGCCTCGATCCGCCGCTGCAACTCCTCGGCCGGGGCGGTCAACCAGACGCAGACGCCGTTGGAGCGTATTGCCTTACGGTTTCGCCGGGCGAGCACCGCCCCCCCGCCAGCACTGATTACGCACCGCTGGTGGGCAAGCGCGTCGTCCAGCAGGTCGGCTTCCATCCGCCGAAACGCCATCTCCCCGTCGGTTTCGAAGATTTCGCGAATCGTTCGGCCGGCCTGTTCTTCGATGGTCTGATCGGTATCAATGAAACTCCAGCCCAGCCGCTGGGCCAGTTGCCGGCCCACAACCGTCTTGCCGCAGCCGCGATAGCCGATCAGCGTGACGAGCTCATCGCTGATCGAATTGGAGCCGTCGCTCGTCGCGTTCATGCGAACACCGTATGGCGCAGCGTGGCGCGAAGCCGCTGCGGGTCGAACAACACCGCTTGGAGGCGCTCGTGCGATTGGCCCGGGTTGATGCAGAGCACACCGGCGATCTCGTCGCAGTACGCCCCGCTCACCGCGGGCGACTCGTGGACGTGCCCGTGCAGTGCGCACAGCGGTCGGCGAGACTCGACAAACCGCCGCACCGCCTTCGAACCGATCGGCTGGTCGGAATTCGGCAACCGGTCGAGCTTGGTGTCGTGGGGCGGGGCATGCGCGACGAGAATCCAGGGCTCGTCGGGCGTTGGGACTCTTGCCAGCTCCTCGCCGAGCGTCGGCCTCTGCCGAAACTGCTCCTCGACGGTCAGCTCGCGAACCCCGTTCTCTCCCGTCACCAGAATGGCGCAGTCGAAGTTGGGCAGCTCATCCCCGGCCGTGTCCAGGCGCTCGTAATCCTTGGCGAAATGGGGCGAGGGGGGCGAGAAGGGGCAACCGAGAAAGTTGACGCCCTTGAAATGCCAGACGCGCTGCATCTCGAGCAAGACCAGACGGCCGGCGTCCTGCTCGGCCCGCACGGCCGCCTCGCTACGCAGCCAGTCGTGATTCCCCATGCAGCAGGCCACGGTCAACCCGGGGGCAGCCTGCTTATACGCGTCGGTCCGCGGACCGAGAACCTCGTGCACCCAGGCGGCCTGCGTCCCCTCGGGGTCGTGCTCCTGCCCATCGGGGAGCATGTCACCGCCCAGGATCACCAGATCGGGTCGCTCCCGGCGCAGCAGATCTTCGAGCTGGTCGTAAAGTGTGCGGCTTCCGTGAAAGTCGCTCGCAAAGCAAATCCGCATGGGTGGTCTACTCGGCACCCCCGGGCTCGATCGGGGGATCGCATTATAACCTCCCTCGTATTCTTGGGCCGGCTGTCGGGCTTGTCGAGTGCCCACTCAAGAATCCCCAGCGCGTTTTGGCTGGACCGCCGTATGGCGGCGGGAAACCCGCGCAAAAACGCACTACAATCCCGGGTTACCCGCCCCGGGATACCTCGCGGGTCGGCATCAGAGGAACGAGATGTTTGAGGTCAGCGTATCCGGCCGGTTCGTCGCCGCGCATCAGTTGCGCCTGCCCGACGGAACACTCGAACCGCGGCATAGTCACAACTGGCGGGTGGCGGTGACTTTTGGCGGCGCGATGCTCGACCGCAACGGCCTACTGCTCGATTTCAACGAGATCAAGACCCGGCTCGACGAACTATTGGCGATCCTGTTCGACCGCAATCTCAACGAATTGCCGGCGTTCACCGGGCGGCCGCCCTCGGCGGAAAACGTCGCCCTGCACGTCGCCCAGCAACTCGGCGGCCTGCTGCCGGCGGGCGTACGTCTGACCTGCGTCGAGGTCGAAGAAACGCCGGGATGCATCGCGCGCTACCGACCACGTAGTAACAAGGTGACGAAGTGACAAGGTAACAAACGGGCAAAGCCGCGTGTGGCCGCCGGTTTGAGCTCGTGTTGCTTTGTTACCTTGTTACGTCGTTACTGTGTCACTTTGTCACGTTGTCACCGGTCGCTCGGCAGCGGCTTGATTCGACCGGGTTCAACCGATGGCGATGAAGCTG
>CAZDTB010000384.1:0-4864 GCA_964508075.1 uncultured Planctomycetales bacterium | reverse complement strand
TTCCATCAAAAAGCGGGCGATCGGATTCGAACCGACGACGTCCAGCTTGGGAAGCGAGTGAGCGCCTCGGCCGAAAAGCTCTCAAAGCCTTGCGTTTTCAATAGCTTAGCGTGATTCGCAGTTTTCGCAAACTGTCGCATTTCGACGCATTTTGACGCGTTTTGTGGTAGTACTACCACCTTTTCCAAGACGCGTTCACGAGTTCACGCTGTCGGCAGCACGGGGGCTGTTTCCGGGCTTTCGTTGTTCGCGGCGTACTTGCCGGATCGGAACTTGACCGTCATTTTCCTCGCAAATCCGTCGGTCACTCGGGCATACTCTCCGTCGCGGCCGAGCGGGCGCAATCGATGGTCCACCTGCTTCGCAAGCGAGCATTTCGACGCTCAACATCATCTTGTCTCGATGCCGGGCAGCGCGGATCGATCGGTCGTGAGGAGGGGCAATCACCGCCCTCCGTCGCGCGGCTTCTCGCGGGCTGGTTGAGTCGTGGCAGCGACCTCGACCAGCTTTCGCCCGGGCTTCAGTTGCCTGCCAGCGAGTCCGGGGAAATCGGCGGCGTATCGAAAGCTGCGGAAGATCCCACCGGGGCCGCGACCTGGCCCACCACCCGGTCTTCCAGCTGGCCCGCCCGGACCTCCTGGCCTGCCACCTGGTCCGCCCCGGCCGCGACGACCATCGCGCCGCCGATCATCGTCAGGACCGTCACCACCAGGACGGCCAAATCCTCCTCGCGGTCCGATACCTGGCGGCGGACCAGCCCCGGGGCCGCGTACGAAGAACTCCTCCATCTCCTTCAGTTGCGTTTTCTGCTCCTCGGTCCAGGTGTTTTCGAGCCGGTCATCGACCTGTAGCTGAATTTGCTCCAGTTCGGCCCGCTGGGCTTCAGAGAGTGCCAATGTTCCAAACAGGTATTCCGGTAGCACTGTGCCCACACGCGGCGGCCGGAAGCCACCGGGCTGTGCGCCGCGCGGTTGGCCGGGGCGACCCGATCGGGGTTCACGACGTCGATCGGGTCGGCCAGGCCCGCCGAATGAAAACCTCATGGGCTGTTCGAGCTTCTGCCGTTGTTCGTCGGTCAACAGACGCGCCAGCTTCTCGTCGACGTCCGATTGCAGCTTCTCGACCGACTGCTTCTGCGAATCAGTCAGCGCCAAGACCTGTTGCAGGAATCCCGACACCAATTCGCCGGGACGCGGCATGTCGCCGGGCCCGCCAAAACCACCGCCGGGGTGTTTGTACTGCCAGACAATCTCGCCCTTGAGGGTCACTTCGAACAGCAGGGCCTGATTACCCGAACAGATGAACGTGTTCCCATTCGGCAAACGCTGCGCGCCAGAGATCAACATCGAGAAGAAATCCGACTTGTCGGGCGCGGTGTAACTCCAGGCTGCCTGTTGGGGGACAAACGGGGAATCCGGCTTCTTTCTGTAGATTCCTCTCGCTTCGACGGGCATGTCGATCTCATCGACCGTTGAATACACGCCGTCCGGCCGTCCGCCGCCGTTGTTGAAGACGAGCATGTTGCCCGCTCCCGGCAGGCCGTCTTCGATCCAGTGTGCGGAGTGCTGGGCAAACAGCTGCTGGTCAGCGCTGGAGCCGGCGCGGTACGCCCGGGGATTGCCCCAGCGGTAGAGCAGATCGCCGCCTTTGCCGCTGCGTCCACATTTGTGCGACGCCGCTTCCGCGGTTGTTGTGCTGTGATCGATCACCCAGACTTCGCTGAACTCGTGTACGCTCAACATGATCTGATCGAACTTCGGGTTGTACGCGACGAAGTTCACGTGCATCCAATCCCCCTGCATCAGACCGCCGCCGGGACCGCCGCGCCGATTTTGGGGAGGGTCGTCGTCTTCGCCACCGCCGACGTACCCCAGAGAACGCAGCTTCCTGAGTTGCTCCGGATCCTGCAGCATGCGATCCATCATGCCGGAGCCGAAGTTCACATCAATCAGTTCCGGATGCTCTGCAACATCGCCGAAGTTGAGCTTGGACTCGTCGAAGTCCTGAATCAGGTGATCCCAGGCGTGCCAGCGCCAGACGATCTCGCCGGCCGTCTTGCCGGTCGGCTTGATTTCGAGAATGCACTCCGGCAGCAGTTGGGAATCGACTGACTCTGGCCACCGCCCGGCCGCAATGGCCGCTTCCTTCGTCTTCGGATCGGTGGCAATGACCAGGACGTTCCCGTTGGGCAGTCGGCAGATGTCGTGGTGTGGGCGGAGCTTGCTGTCGCCGAAGGAGTAGTCCCAGACCAGCTCGCCGTCCCAGGTGAACTCCTGGATGCGTCCGCCCGCGCCGGGGCCCCCTCCACCGAACCCGCGTTCGGCCCCAGGTCGCAGTAGATTCCCGTTCTCCAGCAGGTACGCGCTGAGCGAAGGCGTGTAGTCGCTCTTCCATTCGTTGACGATCCGCCCCTCCATATCGATCAGATAGGTCGAGGTTGAATTCATGGGCGCCACGAGCGTGTACCCCTGGAAGGCGGCCGGCTCGTTGATGATCAGCCCGTCGCGGGCGTCCTGGCGTGGTTCATCCTCTTGGCTCTGTTCCTCCGCTTGCGGCGAAAGGGACATTCCTGCCGCCAGAAACACGAACACGGGAATGGCGGCGAATCTGATCACCGTCTTCACCAAACCGACTACCGAGAAGCGCTGCACAGTGTTTCCTCCATTGGCACGCAACCGCGCGTGTCCACACTAGAAGTTGCGAGTCCTTCCTCGCGCAAAAGCACGCAAACCTCCGAGCTTTCGGGCCACGGGCACACTGCCGTCCATCTTGTTCTCGCGGCCCAAGCGCCGCTCAGGCCGCGTGCACGTCGCATGGGAGCCGAATCTCGACCACGAGTCCTCCTTCGGGGTGGTTCGTGGCGACAACGCTGCCGCCGTGGGAGTGAACGGCGCGCGCGGCTATGGCCAGCCCTAGCCCCACCCCACCGGTCTGTCGTTCGCGTGCCCGGCTCACCCGGTAGAAGGGACGGAATATATCCGCGAGTTCAGCTTCCGGCGCGCCGGGGCCGTGATCGCGTACTCGAATGATCGCACTCGTCGCGTCCTGCCGGAGCGAGATCTCCACCGCGGTGCCGTCGGCGGTGTATGCCAGCGCGTTCCGTACCACGTTCTCAACCGCCCGTCGCAACAACTCAGGTACGACGGTTGCGTCGCAAGGTGCACACTCCACTAGCTGCACGGATCGAGTAGCGTTGCAGGCTTCGAATTCGGCGTTCTCGATGACTTCGCGAACCAGCTCAGCGAGGTTCACGAGCGAGCGTGCTGCGGAATCAGTATCGCTCTCCAGACGCGTGAGCGTGAGCAACTCGCCGATGAGCTCGTCGAGGCGCTCTGCCTCCCGCTCCGCGCGGTTCAGCGCTCTGGCGGCGTTCTCGCCGCCCTGTTGACGTGCCAGTTCCAACGCCACACGCTGTCGGGCAAGTGGTGAGCGCAGCTCGTGAGAGATATCCTGCAGCAGCCGGCGCTGGGCGCTCAGCAGGGTCGCGATGCGCTCTGCCATGTGGTCGAAGTCGCGCGCCAGCTCGCCGATCTCGTCGCGTCGTCGACCAATCGACGCGCCGACCCGCTGCTCCAGATCGCCTTCTCCAAAGCGGCGGAGGGCGGCCCGCAGCTTGAGCACGGGGCTAGTGAAATAGCGCGCCAGGAAGTAGCACACCAGCCCCAGACCGATTGCGAGCGGCGCAAACCGTAAGAGTATCACCCCGGCCCAGACCGGCGGGAGTGGTGGCATCTCAGGAATCTCCGCGACGAAGACGTAAGGCAGACCGTCGCTTGCACATAGGCGCACGGCCAGGGCGACGGTCCGACCCGCGTCGCTGAGTTGAATCTCATCACTCTCGCTCGCCTGGCGCGCAAGCTGGCGCGCCCTCGACGACAGCTCACGCCCGCGAACGTCGTTTCCCTGCTCATCCAGTAAGTACGTCGGGATGTCCCATGTGGCGGTCAGGCTGTCCATGTGCTCAAGGGCTGCGGCGCTTCCTTCCTCTGCAATCACCTCCTCCAGCAATCGTGCGTGCTTTTCGAGCAGATCGCTCATCCGGGGGCGCCACGGGTCCATCGCACCGGGCGTCCTGGGATCCGGGCCGAGCCTCGGGGGGGGGGCAACCGGCGGAAACATGGGCGACAAAGGCATCAGCCAGAACGCGATCAGAAAACTGACCGCAGACGTGAACAGAACCGTCAGTAGAACCGACAGGAAAATTTTCAGAAAAAGCCGTCGCATGGTCGTTAGCGCCAGTTTAACCGACGGGCTGGATTCGTGCGCGTCCGCCTGGTGTGCACAGCGCTGCCTACAGGTCCTTACTCGCGTATGTATAGACGTAACCCACGCCGCGTACCGCCTTGATTCGCTCGGCGCCGCCGTGCTCACGTCCCAGCTTCCGGCGCAGGTGGCTGACGTGCATGTCGATGCTGCGGTCCATGGGCAACGGATCGCGGTCTAGGACCATTCGAAACAGCTCTCTGCGATCGACCACGTTGCCAACTGACCGTAGCAGGACCTCCAGCAGATAAAACTCGGCTCCGGTCAGTTGAACCGGCTGACCGCTGCGTTTCACCTGGCGGGTGCCGAGGTCCATTTCGACATCGTCAACAGCCAACCGCTCGCCCGGAGTGCGTCCACCGGCAGCTTGCTCGCGCAGCGACGCCCGGCGCATGATTGCGCGAATGCGAGCCGCCAACTCGCGGGGGTTGAACGGTTTCGGCAAGTAGTCATCGGCCCCCAGTTCCAGACCCATGATACGGTCCACGTCATCACCACGTGCTGTGAGCATCAACACAGGTGCCATCGAATGTGCTCGGATCCGTCGCAGGATCTCGAAACCGTCGGTGCCGGGCAGCATGACATCGAGGACGATCAGCTG
>CAZDTB010000383.1:1386-4879 GCA_964508075.1 uncultured Planctomycetales bacterium | reverse complement strand
GTGCTGGCCGCCGAGAAGGAGCTGGCGGAGATCCAGGAGTGGGCCGCGACGTTCGACGAGGCGGCGAAGGACTCGCAGACCGAGCCGCAGATCTTCGAGCTGAAAAACGCCAACCCCTGGGAGGTCTACAACGTCCTGAATGCGACGTTTGTGCAGCGGCGTGCCGGCGGCCGCGTCCAGCCCGGCAAGGAGATCAAGTTCTCAATCGTCGCCGGGCGCAGCATAGTCGTGCAGGCCCCGCCGGAGAAGCTCGAGGACATCACCGCCCTCATCGGCAAGCTGGACGAGATCGGGGCCAACAAGGCCCAGGTGCGCACGTACGAGATGGTCGGCATGGGCAATAAGCTCAACGACCTGGCGCGCCAGCTCCAGAGCGCCGTCAACCAGCAGCTTACCGGGCGCGAGCAACGCGTCTCGATCGCGGCCTACCCACCCGCCGACGCGCTGATCGTGACGGCGCTGGAGCAGCACTTCGAGATGATCGAGCAGATGATGGAGCAGTTCAAGCCGCTGATGGAGGTCGCCAAGGCCAAGACCGAGTTCTTCAAGCTCGAATATGTCGACGCCAGTCAGATTGCCGGGACGGTGCAGAACCTCGTTCAGACGCGCATGCGCACGGGCGGGCGGAGCAGCCGCGGGACGCAGGAGTTCAGCGTGACCGCCGACCCGCGGACCAATCGGCTGATCGTGTTCGCGCCCGAGTCGATCATGCCGGACGTGCGCGAGGTAGTGATGGAGCTCGACGTCGAGGTCGAGGAAGACCAGTTCGTTACGTTTGAGCTCAAGTACGCCGACCCGTCGGAGACGCGGAACGTGATCAATGATCTCTTCGGTCGAACGCGCCGGCGGGGTGATACCAGCGCCCAGGACGTGTACGTCACGGTCAACAACAACCTGCTGGTCGTCAAGGCGCCGCCGAAGAAGCTTGAGCAGATTGAGGAGTTGATCGCCAAGATCGATGCGGAGAATCCCAACGAGCTCCAGATCAAGATGTACGACCTGAAGGTGCTGAATGCCACGCAGGTTGCAACCCAGGTACAGATGTTCCTGCGCAGCACGGGACGCGTGACTCGCCGCGGCCAGATGCAGCCCGGCGCGTTCCCCGAGCCGACCACCAACACGCTAGTCGTGATGGCCCCCGCTGACCAGATTCCGTTCATCGACACGCTCATTTCCCAGATCGAGGCCAAGGTGCCGGACGAGGCGATCACGCAGACCTACGTGCTCAAGAACGCCCGGGCCGACCAGGTCCAGCAGCACGTCGATCAGATGCTGCGCGTCAAGGTCGCCGAGAAGGAAGGCGACGTGCGCGGCCGCCGGGCGCAACAGCGCACGGTGGTGATGGCCGACCCGGCGACGAACCGGCTCTTCGTCTTTGCCCCGTCGGAGTATCAGGAGCTGGCCGCCGAGCTGATCAAGATGGTCGATGAGGAGGTCGACACCGGTGAGATCATCCACATCATCCGGCTGGAGAACGCCGACGCGACTCAGTTGGCTCAGACCGTGACGCAGACCATGCAGGGCAGTGGGCCACGCGGCCGCGGGGCGGCCCCGATGAAGGTCAACCTCGTCGCCGACGCCGGCAGCAACTCGATCCTGCTGTCCGGTCTGCCGAAAGACGTGGCCGAGGTCGAGAAGCTGATTGGCGATCTCGAGGTGGAGTACGACACGATTCCCGAGTTGCAGTACTTCACGCTGGAGTACGCGCTGGCGTACGACGTGGCGGAGGTGCTGCGCGGCGTCTTTCCGCCGGGTCGTACCCCGTCGGAAGACGTCAACGTCACCGAGGACGAGTACTACAACAAGCTACTGGTGACCGCCAACCGCCGCAAGATGCGCCAGGTCGAGTTGGTCATCGATCAGCTCGATGCGATGCCGGAGGACCAAGGGGGAATGCTCGGGGATGGCCGCGATTACTACCTCATCCCGATCACCAGGGGCGACGCGTACGACATCGCCTGGGATGTGCAGGATCTGCTCCCGCCGGAAGACCGCGGCGGACCACGGATCGAGGCCGACTGGTTCGGCGAGTACATCGAAGTAATCTGTCGACCGAGCGAATACGATCGCATCCTGAAGCTGGTCCGCCAGTTCGAGAAGAAAGCCAAGCCTGAGATTGTGGTGCGGGCGCGTCAGGTTCAGGCCGACCCGGAGAAGTTGGCCCGCCTGCGGGAGTATCTGATCGACCGGGAAATTCCGGTACGCTTTGAGGACCCGCCGGAGAAGGCCAAGTTCCCCGAGTCGATCATCATTGAGCTGCATCCCGAGGAAGAGGCCGAGCGCACCGACAAGGGCCGCGAGGACGCCCCCGCCACTTCGATGAGCGGCGGGGCACCACATTTCCTTGGCGGTGTCGTACTGACCACGCTTCTTCAAGTCCAGGACCCGCCGCCGAACGACCCTGAGATCGAGTCCGCGCCTGACGATGAGGTCGACGGACTTGCGGACCTGCCACAGCGCGAACCCGCTACCGTGCAGATCATGCCGGACGGGCGCATGATCATCCGCGGTCCCCGAGACGCCGTCGATCAGCTCGACGACGCGATCGACATGTTCGAAGAAGACCTCAGCCGCGGCGAGGTCATCCGCATTTTCAAGTTCCGCTATGGCGACGTGAACGCCGCCTCGCGCATCCTCGACATGATGTTTAACACGCGACAGATTCGCATGCCGCAACAGCAGCAGCAGCGTCAGCAGCCGGGGCAGCGTGGCCGGCAGCAGGACGGCAAGGAGGGCGAGCAGCCCGACCAGCGGCAGAGCATGATGGACCAGATTCAGCAGATGATGGGCGGCGGCCGCGGTCAGCCGGGCGGCGGCACGACCGGCGGCACGCAGATCCGCATCGCCACCGACGCCAGTCACAACTACATCATCGTCAAGTGCGACGAGGCGCTCTTGCCCGACATCATTCAACTGCTGCGCGAGCTGGACATCGAGCCCGCCGACGTCGACCTCGAGGTCATCCAGCTCAAGAACCTGGATGCCACCGAGACGGCGAACAACATCAAGGCGGTGCTGGGGATCGGGCGTTCGACGCAGACGCGCCGGCCCGCGCCGCAGGCCGGCGGCGGCCGCAACGCGCAGCAGCAGCTCATGGAGATGATCCAGCAGCAAATGGTTTCGATTGGCACTGGGGGGGCGAGCGCCAAGATCGAGTCGGTCGAGATCGTGCCGAACGCCATCACCAACTCGCTGCTGGTTTCCGCTCCGCAGGACGTGATGACGATCATCAAGACCGTCATCAGCGATCTGGAGGGGCTCGAAGGCGGCGACGTAACCGTCATCAAGCACTACCTGCTTACCAAGGCGAAGGTCGATGACCTGCTGCCGCTCTTGCAGGAGATCTTCGGCGCAGCCGGTAGCGCCGGCACCAGTCGGCCCGGGACCGATATCGCCGGCACCAGTCTGCCTGGGCACTCCACCGAAGGCGGCTGCGGATGTCGTACCAACGGTGGACGCTCCGCTCCGGAAACCTGGCTCCTGGGAGCGCTGG
>CAZDTB010000383.1:0-1376 GCA_964508075.1 uncultured Planctomycetales bacterium | reverse complement strand
CGGCGCGGCCGGTGGCGCCGGCGGGCGCGGCGGTCCGCGCGGCGGCGGGTCACCCGCCGACCTCGGACCGGTCACCATCTCCGGTGATCCGCGCAACAACACGATCATCTTCGTCGCCCAGGCCAAGGACGTGGAAACCGTCACGGAGCAGATCGAGAAGCTCGACATCGAAGGCGCCATCGCCGAAGTCGAGATGTACGTCTGCACGTATGGCGACGCTGTCGGAATCGCCGAAGTCGTGCAGGAGATGTTCGCGACCGGTGCGACGCCGGGCGGCGGCGGCCGGCGTGGGGCGCGCGGCGCCTTGCCGGGTGGGGCGAACCTCGAAGTTCGCATCACCGCCGAGCCGGCGACAAACACGATTCTGGTCTTCGCCCCGGTCGAGAAGCGTGAGCTGATTCTCGCGCAGATCGAGAAGCTCGATCGCGAGAACCGTTTCGAGATTCGCGAGATTCCGGTCATCTTCGCCAAGCCGGACAAGGTCGCCGACAAGCTGCTCCAGATTTTCGGCGGCACCGGCGGGTCGACGATGCCCGCCGGGCGACGCGGCGGTCCGCGACAACAGGTTGCCGGAACGCCGGGCCGCATCGTCGTGATCCCCGATCAGAACGCCAAGAAGCTCCTGGTGCGGGCCCCCGACGAGATCTTCGCGAAGATGGAGGAGATTACCGAACTGCTCGATCAACCGAGCGAGCAGCTCCTGATCAAGACGTTCCCGCTCAAGCACGCCGACGCGACCGTGGTCGTCGATTCGGTCAAGGCCGCCCTGACGGAGTTCATGCAGATGAAGGGCGTAGTGGGCGAGGAGATGGACATCGACGCCTTCACCGCCATGGCCGACCCGCGAACCAATAGCGTGGTCGTGGTCGGTTCGGAGGAGACCTTCCTGTTCGTCGGTGAGGTGATCGCGGCGATCGACGGCGACATCTCGCCCGACCAGGAAAAGCAGTTCCGCATCTTCGTGCTCGACCGCTCCGATGCCCAGGTCGTCGCGGATGCGATCAACGCCTTCGCGGGTGGTGGCGGCGCGGCAACCACCGGGCGTTCCAGCGGTCGCGGCCGGCGCGGCGGCCTCACGGCGGGCGGGAGCATCACCGGACCGAGTCTGGACGTGCAGGCCATCGCCGACCCGACCACCAACGCCGTGATGGTCTACGGCCGGCTGGAGAATATCGAGAAGGTCGAGGTCGCTGTCATCGAGGAACTCGAGGGCGCGCTCTTCAAGTCCCGCGACTTTGCCACGATCGAAGTCAACCAGGCGGTGCCGACGCAATTGATCGCCTACATTCAGCCCTTCCTGGACGAGACCGCCGGACAGGCCGCGGGCGCCGGGCCGGGGCGTGGCGGTGGGACCGCACGCCCAGGGCCGCGCCTGA
>CAZDTB010000382.1:0-4884 GCA_964508075.1 uncultured Planctomycetales bacterium | reverse complement strand
CGCCGGCCGGATCGGTCGGCAGCTCGTCGATCTCCTCGGTGCAGCCGGCGTAGAAGTCGACCGAGGCGTTGGGCGTGAACAGCAACGTGAGATAGTCGAGGTCGTTGCCGGAGCTGAACATCTCTGTGAAGAAGTCCGGGATGTCCGGCGTGGAAAACATGTAGCACATCCCGCCGTTGTCGTCACTAGCCTCGTTACCAGCTTCGTCCGTGGCGACCACGGTGAAGAAGTACGTGGACTGGTCCTGCAGCTCAGTCAGGCCGACCGAGGCCGGGTCGCCGTAGCCGCCGGAGGCGGAATCGGGCAGATAGTCGCAGGACGGGCCGTAATGCACCGTGCCGCGGACGATCTCGTCGGCCCCGATCAGCACGGTGGCGCTGCGCGGCTCGATGTCGGTAACCTGGACGTTGAGGATGTTCGGCGGGGTGCAGTCCACCACCGCGTCGGCGGTCACGACGGCCGGGTTGCCGGTGCCGTCGTCCGCGTCGCTATAGGTCACGGTTACGGTGTCGCCCTCGGCGACCAGCAGCACGCCGGGACTGTTGGTGGCGCTGAGGGCGATCGAGCCCTCGAACCGCGCGGTGGCCAGGCCGGTCTCAGTCAACGTCACCTGCTCCACACCGCTCTCCGAGTCGGAATCGATGTCAACAACCACCGAATCCGCCACGCCATCGTCGACATTCAAACCGCAGTCGACCACCGTAATCTCCGCGGAGCTCTCACAGGCGTATTTGTTGCTGTCGAGCACAACGGTCCCGGCGTCGGAGCAGGCCCCGCGCATGAAGATCGTCGGGTCGCCAAAGACGTTCAGCTCGTAGAGGCACCAGCGCATGTAGTCGTCGTTGACGCGCCAGACGTTGTCTTCTTTTGAATCGGCGTTGGCGCGGCCGAGCTCACCCATCTGCTCGCTGAAGATGGCATCCCAGAACTCGCGGTTGAAGCGCTGCGAAGCTCCGTCGGTCGAGTTGAACTGGCCGTAGCCGTAGCGGGCGTTCATGATGACGGCGAAGGCACCCTCGTCGATCTTGATGTGCATGTGCTCGGCCCAGCAGTCCGCCCCGTCAAGGTGGCCGGCGAGGCAGGTCTGCGAGTATACGAAGATCAGATCGTCGTTCGACAGGTCGCTCAGGATGTCGCTGCTGTAGAGCTTCATGGCGTAGTCGACGTCGCCGTGTCCGAGGTGGTTGAGGACGTGAACGCCAACGTTGTTGATGAGGTTGGTAAGGTCGGACTTCACCCAGGAGCCGTCGCGCTCGTAGAGCGTGTCGATGTTGAAGATCTCGGGGTCGAAGCCGACGGTGGTGTAGCCGTGCTCGCTGGAGCCACCGTTGAGCTCGTCGAGGTAGTTCCCGCCCCAGTCGGCGATCTCGCCGAATCCGAGGTACTCACCGACCAGCAGGATGTTTTCCGTGCAAGAGTGCTGGCCGTTGAGGTACCAGATGGTCTTGTTGACGAAGCGGGCGGCTTCGGTGGTGTTTCCGGCGCAGGCGCGGCCGACGAACACTTCAGCATACATGTCGACGTCGCTGCCGCCCTCGCCGTCGGTGGGCTCGCCCCAATGGCCGTCGCCGTCGTAGTTCCAGGAGCCGTCGAGGCAGGAGAAGTAGATGTCGCCGGGCATGTCGTTGATGCCGTCGACGTAGAGGTCCCGGGCGGGAATGATGTCGTCGTCAGCGCCGATGATGACGTATTCGATTCCGTCGTTGTAGTAGCGGTCGATGATGTAGTCGCGCACGGGACCGGGCTGGTTGCTGCCGACGTCATCAGTGGTGCGGATCTCGGTGGCCAGACCGTGGGAGTCGTGATAGTCCTTCAGCGGCTGAAAGGTCCCGGAGAGCGAAGGTGTCGTGAGGATCAGCAGGTCGAAACCTCCCCGGATTGGTTCTCCCACCACGTAGGTGTCGGCCAGCTCAGGGTTGTCGATCTTGGCGAGAACCTGTCGCGCGTCCTGCGGCAATCCGCGAAAGAGGGCGGGCGTGTCCGCCGCGACCGTGTCAACCACGACCGTGAGATCAGGATAGTAGTAGAGCTCGCCGGAAGTCGGCACGTACTGGACCGGCTGGAGCTTGAGAATCAGAATCCGATAACCGCGGAAACACTGCGTGCCGATCTGGGCGAACAGCGTGGCCGGAAAGGGGCTGTCCGCGGCGTAGATGGCGGGGTCCGGCGTTGGCGGAGTGGCCTCGCTGGGAGGCGCGGTCAGCCTGACCTGTTCTCCAACCGGTTCCACGTAGTAATCGCCCCCGAGCAGCACTTTGTCGCCTGACACGATCGCGATGTTTGAGACCTGCGTGCCCATTGGGAGCAGGATTCGCGCCCCGCGGGTGGGCAACGCCGGCTGTCCGGCGATTCCGCCACTGGTGCAGCCGGGCATCGTCACGCGGTGATATTGCTGCCCGTCGATCGTCACCTGCGAGATCTGCGGGCGGTCGAATGAGTACGTCATCGTGACCTGCTCGGTGGCGGCGAAAGCGGAAAGGGGGGCAAGCCCCACGATCGCCAGGCCGACCAGCGCAATCACGCAGTGCAACGAACGTCCCGAGTTGAGCAATCTCAAACAAATCATCCTTTTCTCCTTCATCTCGATGGACATGAGTTGAAAAACAGCAAGCGAGCGCCCGCTCCCCTCCGAGGTTCGCGCCGCACGATGCTGTACAATGATGCTGTCACCCAATCATACCAGCGACAGGTGGGCGTTTACAATGGGAAAAGGGCACGCACCTTGCTGCGCTCGGTACCCGTCCCCTTCTTCACGGCCATCTCACCCCCGCCCGCTACTACTCGCAGGTGGTTCCATAGACGCCCAGCAGTGCTGAGAGGTCGGCCAGGTCGACGTCCCCGTCGCCGTCCAGGTCGCCGTCTTCGTACTCGGCCCCGCTGGTCATCCCATAGTGGCTCAGCAGGATGGCCAGGTCGGCCAGGTCAACGTCACCGTCGCCGTCCAGGTCGCCCACGCAGGGCTCGGACGTATCGACCCCCCAGATCTCTACGTCGTCGATGTTCCAGCCCGGATACGTCGTGCTGTCATCGGTCGGGCCCATGTCCCAACGCACGTAAACCGTCGGCTGATCATCCGCGGTCGCCGAGATGTCAAACACCACCCCGACCCACGCGTGGTCGGCAACGATGCTGGCCGGGTTTGCCCACAGTGGCGTCCAGTTCACGCCGTCGTTGGAAACCTCAACGGTGGCGGCATCATAGGGAGCCCGCTCCACGCCTAGCCAACGCCAGAAGTGCAGCTCGGTCAGCAGCACATCGCGGCAGTCGATCGCGGTCGTCGTCAAACGGTACGGCGACATGTTATTGCTGTAGTCGCCATTCAGGTTGTAGCCGTAGACGTTGCTGCCCGTGTGGCCGCCGGTCGGGTCGTAGTTGTGGCTGCCGCTGCCGGTCGGCTGGCCGAAGGCCCATTGACCCTCGGTGCTCCAGCCCGGATCGGCGTCGAGCGAGAAGTTGACGACGAGATCGAGTGGTGGGGGAGTAACGTGGACCACAATGGTTGCAACGTTTGAGCACCCGCCCTCCGGCGACTCGCCGCCGTCGTCGGCGTAGAACTGGAATTCGTCATCTCCCATATACCACGTGTCGGGCGTGTAGACCACCTCGTTAGCGCCGTCCGGCAGCGTATAAGGGACGCTGTCGATGGGAGTACCGTCGGTCTCGCTCAGCACGCCGTGGGTCGGCAGAGACGCGACGGTATATTCCAGACTCGGTGGCTCGGGCAGGCCGTCGTCGGTCGCGTGCAATGTGATTGTCAAGGGGGTATTGGCCGCCGTCGATACCTCGTCGCTGTGGGCACTTGGCGGCCGGGGACCCCGGGCCGGATGCAGCAGGCTGGGGTCGCCCAGCAGGTTGTACATCTCGAAGTAGCGGCGCGTGGTTGATCCGCTGCCCATCTCGGCCAGGTAGCGCATGCGCGCGTCGTTGCAGGTCGGGCCGAACTCGGCCGGCACGTCGCTCTCCTCGTCGAAGATCGCGTCGAACCAGCGTTTCTCAAGGATGTCGTCCTCGGTCCAGTAGCTGTTGACCGACGAGCCCCAGATCGCGACGGCGGCCTTGTTGGGAGCCAGGATCCAGGTCTCGGTGAAGCACTCATCCAGCGTGTACGAACCGGTCACGCACGCGAAGCTCAACACCATCGAGTACATGTTCTGGTTGGTCAGGTTGTTGACGTCGGCCTGAGTGAAGTAGGGCCCGTCGGCCCAGTAGGTCGTAGCCCCGTGACCGCTGTAGACGCCCCAGAAGCGTCCCTCGTTGAACGCGTCGCGGACCTGTTGCGTGGTGGCGTTGTAAGTGTGGCAGTACAGCTTCAGGCTATCGATCTCGTTCGGGATCATGTGGTTGTTGATGACCCAGTTGTGCGTGCCCTCGCTGACCGTGTAGTTGTCTTCCGAGGCCATGAACACCGCGCGCTTGAGGTAGTCGGGGTCCTCGAACATACCGTTGTCATAGTAGATGGTCTTGTCGAGCACGGCGGTCAGCTCGCTGGCGTCATCGACCGGGAAACGACCGAGCGCGATGTCGGGGTACCAGTCGGTGGAGCCGTCCATGCAGGAGTAGGGCAGGTCGGTGGCCGGGCTGCCGGCTCCACCGCCGGTCCAGCTCCCGATGAACTGCGTGTCGCCGACCAGTAGGATGTAATCTGGCGCGTTCTCGCCGCCCCACAGGCTCTGGATGTAGTTCTTGATCGTGGTGGGGCTCGAAGTGCTGGTGACGTACGTCATCACGTCGAACCCCTTCCCGGTCTTGTGCGTCGCGAAGGACGCAATCTGCGACTCGAAGTCGTCCGGCGTGATGATCAGGTAGTTGCCGGTGCCGCGCATGCCGCCGCCGCTATGGTCGGGATTGAGAACGATGGCGTTCAGTCCGGGTAGGGGATTCAGG
>CAZDTB010000381.1:2415-4890 GCA_964508075.1 uncultured Planctomycetales bacterium | reverse complement strand
GGGACCGCGTGGGCCACTGGCGTGTGACTGTGAAGCTGGTTCACGCACTGCGGCGCATTCCCGCCCTCCAAATGCTTTCCTAACGATACTATGTCGTGTACTGTCTAACTCTGTATGCAGCGCGCCTGTTTAAATCGGGTATAGGGACCAATCATCCTATGGCCACACAAGCCAACACGCACCAGGCAACACGAAGCCGGCCACGCGCTTGGGGCAGACGCGTCATCCCCCTCGTGATCGTGGTGCTGGCGTTGGTGTTGGTCGCTGTCATCGCCCGCATGCCCAATGAAGCCGAGCCGACGCCGGACAACGGCGTTCCCGCGGTCAACGTCATCGTCCAGACGGTCCACCTCATTCCTGAACTGGCCGACACCTTTACCCTCTCAGCGGTCGTCGAACCCGACCGCGTCGTCCACGTGGCCGCCGAGGTTACCGGCCGAGTCGAGCGGTTCGGGCTGCGCGAACACTCGGTAAGCTGGCGTGGTCGTGACATCCCCGCCGGCAAGCCCGTCCAGGAAGGCGAACCGATCGCGGAGAAGGATCCGATCGTTTATCTCAACACAGATCTGCTCAAGGCCCGCTTCGACCGTGCCCAGGCCCAGTTCGGATACGACCAGACCGAGTACCGCCGCATCGCCGACCTGTATGAGCGCGGCGTCACGTCCAAGACCGAGTTCGACGACGCGCGGGCCACGCGCGACGTCAGCAAAGCGATCCTCGAGGAGGCCGCCCGCAACTTCGGGCGCGCTGAGATCGTCGCGCCAATCAGCGGTATTTTGAACCGGCTACCGATCGAGCTCGGTGAGTATGCCGCGCCCGGCCAGGAAGTGGCCGAAATCGTCGATATCGACCGCGTGAAAGTCGTCGTCGAGGTGCCCGAACGCGACGTGTACTACCTGCACGTCGGCGACACCGCCGAAGTGCTCGTCCGCGCCCTCGAGGAAACCAAGCTCACCGGTGAGATCAGCTACATCAGCGAGCTGGCCGACAGCGCTACCCGCACGACCCGGCTCGAAATTGCCATCGACAACCGCGATCACCTGCTCCGCAGCGGGCAGATCATCCGCGCCCGCCTGACCCGCCGCGTGCTCAGCGACGTCATCATGATCCCGCTCGACAGTGTGATCCCGCTCGAGCAGGGTCGCGTGGTCTACGTCGCCAGCGACGGTCGGGCCGAACGTCGCGAGGTCGAGCTCGGGCTGATCGAGGGTCGCAGTGTCCGGGTCCTTCGCGGCCTGGAGGCGGGTGACCGTCTGATCGTCGCCGGACACCGCTACGTCGGCCCCGGGCAACCTGTCACCGTTGTCGAGCCGGAGGTTGCGCAGCGTCCGAACGCTGGGGCCGCGCAGCAGCAACCTGTCGCCGGCGCCTCTTCTGATTCCCGAGTCGCCACTACGCCGGTCACGCCGTGATTCTCTCCGACGTCGCCATCCGGAACCGCACCACGGTCGGCGTGCTGATCGTCCTGATCCTGGTCTTCGGGACGTATAGCTACATCACGCTCCCGCGCGAAAGCTCGCCGGACGTTCCGATTCCGTTCGTCCTGGTCACGACCAGCCATGAAGGTGTCTCGCCGGAAGACATCGAGTCCTCCGTGACCATCAAGATCGAGAAGGAGCTGGCGGGTCTCAAGGGCGTCAAGGAAATCACGTCGGCCAGCGCCGAAGGCGCTTCGACGATCGTGATCGAGTTCCTCCCGGACGTCGACATCGACAATGCCATGCAGTACGTGCGTGACAAGGTCGAGCTGGCGAAGGACGAGCTGCCCGAGGAAGCCGAGGAGCCCGTCCTGACCGAGATCAACATCGCCGACTTCCCGATCATGATGATCAACATCTCCGGCGATATCTCCCCCGTTCGGCTCAAGCTGATCGCCGACGATCTGGAGGAAGTGATCGAGTCGATCCCCGGCGTGCTCAACTGCGACGTGCTCGGCGCGCTCGAACGCGAGATCCGCTTGGAAGTCGACCAGGACAAGCTCGCCGTCTACGGGCTGACCGTGCCCGAAATCATCTCGCTGATCCCGGCGGAGAACGTCAACATCTCCGCCGGCGGCCTGGAGACGCCCGGCACCAAATTCAACGTGCGCGTCCCGGCCGAGTTCATCGAGCCCGGCGAGGTCAACGAGCTGGTCATCGCCATGCGCGACGGCCGGCCGGTCTACCTCACCGACGTCGCCCAGGTCCGCGACACTTTCAAGGATCGCACCGGCTTCTCCCGGCTCGACGGCGTCGAGTCGATCACGGTCACCGTCCAGAAACGCCTCGGCGAGAACATCATTCGCATTGCCGACGAGGTCAAAGCGGTCCTCGCCGAGGCCCGGCAGCGGGATGCCGGCGGGGACAGAGGGGATCTTGAGCAACGCCAGATCCTCGGTGCGCGATAGACTCACGATCTGACCCGCCTGGTTGCTGCCGTCGTTGAGCTCCACTTTGATCTCGGTGGCGTTCTCCACCACGTGGGCGGCCGTCACGA
>CAZDTB010000381.1:0-2405 GCA_964508075.1 uncultured Planctomycetales bacterium | reverse complement strand
CGCACCCCCTGCGGGTCCCGCAGGGGGTGCGTTTCGACATCACGCTCGACCAGTCCGACGAGATTCACATGATGATCAGCGACCTGGAGAACAACCTGCTCTCCGGCCTGATCCTGGTTACCGTCGTTCTGCTGCTGGTCCTCGGCTGGCGGGTCAGCCTGATCGTCGCCTTCGCGATCCCGACCAGCATGCTGCTGAGCGTGACCATCCTGCAAGCCCGCGGCTACACGCTCAACATGGTCGTGCTCTTCGCCCTGATCATGGCGCTCGGGATGCTCGTTGATAACGCGATCGTCATCGTCGAGAACATCTACCGCCACTATCAGCAATGCGGTAACCGTATCCAGGCGGCCAAGCAGGGCACCGCCGAGGTGGCCTGGCCGGTGATCACGTCGACCACGACGACCGTGGCCGCGTTTACGCCCATGATCTTCTGGCCGGGGATCATGGGGGCGTTCATGAAGTGGCTGCCGATCACGTTGAGCATCACGCTGATCAGCTCGCTGTTCGTGGCAATGATCATCAGCCCGACGATCAGCTCGATGTTCGTCAGCGTCCGCCGTCCCGGGGGCTCTTCCGAGGGTCGGATCGTCCGCGGCTATCGCCTCGTGCTGCAGACCGCCTTGGCACACCGCTTCACCACGCTGGCGCTCGCGGTGCTGTTGCTGATCGGCATCGGCCTGCTGTACGACAAACAAGGTCACGGAGTCGAGCTGTTCCCGGACTTCGATCCCTACCGCGGCAGCGTCAACATCCGCTTCCCGCAAGGCACCAACATCCATGAAACCGATCGGCTGACCAGCGTGATCGAGCAGCGCCTCCCGCCTTTTGCCGCCGATCTCAAGCACGTCATCACGAACGTCGGCTCGGGCGGGGGCGGAGGTCCGTTTGGGGGCGGTGGGGCCGGCGGCCACCTCAGCAACATCACCCTTACGTTCCACGATTACGAGGACCGTCCGCGACCGTCGGCGGGTGCGATCGCCGATGTCCGCGCGACCTTGGCCGACCTCGCTGGGGCCGAGATCGAGGTTCAAAAGCAGCAAGAAGGCCCGCCCACCGGCGACGCCATCACCGTCCGTGTGATCGGCGAGGACTTCCGGAAGCTGGAAGAGATCAGCGAGGAGGCGAAGCGATGGATCGCGAACGTCCCCGGGCTGGTGAACCTGCGCAGCGACCACGAGGCGACCCGCCCCGAGCTTGCCTTCCGCGTCGACCGCCGGCGGGCCATGCTGCTCGGCGTCAACACCGCTATCGTCGGCAACTTCCTCAAGACGGCGGTGTTCGGCTCGAAGGTCGGCACGTATCGCCAGTTCAACGACGAGTACGACATCACCGTCCGGCTGCCGGTCGAACAGCGCCAGAACATCGATGACCTCTTCCGCCTGCACGTGCCCAACGCCCAGGGTGAGGCCATTCCGCTCAGCTCGCTGGGCGAGTTCAGCTACACCGGGGGCTATGGCACGATTCGGCGTATCAACCAGAAGCGCGTCGTTACCCTGACCGCCGACGCCGAGGGCCGCCTCTCGACCGCGGTGCTGGCCGACGTTCAGGCCCGCTTAGCCAAACTCGATCTGCCGGCCGGTTACCAGATCCGCTACGCCGGCGAGAAGGAGGAACAGGACGAGGCCCAGGCGTTCCTCAGCAAAGCCTTCGTGATCGCGCTCTTCCTGATCGTCCTGATCCTCGTGGCCCAGTTCAACACCCTCCGGGTCCCGCTGATCATCATGACCACCGTGATCCTCTCGCTGATCGGCGTGCTGGTCGGACTGCTGGTCTGCCGCATGCCGTTCGGCATCATCATGACCGGGGTGGGGGTGATCAGCTTGGCGGGCGTGGTCGTCAACAACGCCATCGTCCTGCTTGACTACACCCGTTTGATGCAAAGGCGCGGGCTGTCCCTGATCGATGCCGCCGTCCAGGCCGGGGCCATCCGCCTCCGCCCGGTGCTGCTCACCGCCATCACCACGATCCTGGGACTGATCCCAATGGCGGTCGGCATCAGCTACGACTTCCACAGGATGACATGGGTCACGGAGAGCGAATCCAGCCAGTGGTGGAGCAGCATGGCCATCGCCGTCATCTTCGGCTTGGCCTTCGCCACGCTGCTGACGCTGGTGGTACTCCCGACGCTGTACGTCTCGCTCAGCCGGCTCAGCGAACGCCTCGGTCTGGGCAACGGCGTCCCCGCCGAACCAGGCGGTGCATAGAAGCTACCCTGAAACCCCTCTCCCCTCAGGGGAGAGGTTGGGAGAGGGGTGGAATCACCGGCGAATTCGACCCTCCCCCAACCCCTTCCCGCCAGGGAGGGGAGTTCTGGAATAGGTTCTATTCTCCCATCACGTAGAACTCGCCGGAGTACGATTTCAGGGCCGGTGCCAGATACGCGGTGGAGGTGCCCGACGCGA
>CAZDTB010000380.1:0-4913 GCA_964508075.1 uncultured Planctomycetales bacterium | reverse complement strand
CTTGGCGATGCTGCTGTCAAACTATGGCACGACTAGCGGGGCGCAGTACGAGGATGGCGATCTGGACGGTGACGGCGACGTGGACCTGGGCGACTTGGCCGCGCTCCTGGGCGTATACGGCACCGGATGTCCGTAGGACCGACCGGCCCTGAGCACCCGTTCAACGCGGACTTGGCACACAGGTTCTCCGGAGCGCCTTGAGCTGTATTCCGACTCGACGGGAAACACAGTTGTACGTCTAACTCAATCTACTACGAAGGAGGAAAGTTATGCAAAAGTTGATCTGGAGCAGCGCCGCGATCCTTGCCCTGGCAGCCTCGGCTGCGGCCAGCACGTACGTAGTCAATCCCGGTGGCACGGGGGACTTCCCCACGATTCAGGCCGCCATCAACGGATGCATCAATGGTGACGTAATCGAGCTGACCGACGGCGTGTTCACGGGTGCCGGAAACCGCGGTATGGACTTTAATGGCATGGCGGTTACCGTTAGATCGCAGAGCGGCGATCCGACGGCCTGCGTCATTGACTGTGAGCAGGCGGATCGGGCGTTCTCGTTTACCTCCAATGAGGGGGCCGGGTCAGTCCTCGAGGGCTTCACGGTCCGGAACGGATCGTCGAGCGGGTCCGGCGGTGCCGTGCTTTGCAGTGTCGGCTCGCCCACGATCACCAACTGCATCTTCCGCGATAATTGGACCGACCAGCACGGCGGCGCGATCCTGTGCTTCAACGGCTCCGCGCCCACCCTCGACCAATGCGTCTTCCTGGACAATGCGGCTCACATGTGCGGCGGGGCGGTGATCTGCTGGGAAGTGTCTTCGCCGGCCATCACTGGCTGCACGTTCGCCGGCAACTCGGGTCGTCTGGGCGGCGGCGGTCTTTTCTGCTCAGACATTTCGTCGCCGGCGATCAACTCCTGCACTTTCTACGGCAACACGACCAATGCGCTAGGGGCGGGCATCGCCTACGAAGACTACACCCTGAATATTGAGAACACGATTATTGCCTTCAGCACAAACGGGGATGCCATTCACGGTGACGATGCGTACGCGCTGACTTTTACCTGCTGTGACATTTACGGAAACGCCGGCGGTCCAGGTGACGCCGCAGGCTGGATTGGCATCAGCGGCAACATCGCTCAGGATCCGATTTTCTGTGATGCGGCGAATGACGATCTCACCATTCGCAATGACTCGCCATGTGCCGCCGGAAACAACCCTCCATGTGGTCTGATCGGTGCTTGGCCGGTCGGCTGCCAGGTAGGTGACCTTGACGGCGACGGCGATGTGGACCTCTCCGACCTGGCCACGCTGCTCGCGGCCTATGGCACCTGCGTTGGTGACCCCGATTACAACCCCGCGGCCGACCTCGATGCCGACAGCTGTATCGACCTGTCTGATCTGGCGGCGCTGCTTGCGAACTACGGCACGGGAACGTAACGCCTACGCTGGCCACCATCTGTTGTTCCTCTTGCAAGGCAAGTGGACTATCGGACGCTTGCAGCTTGGCGTCAGGCACCGCCTTCGGCGTCAAGTCGCCGTGAACACTGACCGAGCGGTTGCCGGCTGGCATTTCTGCCGGCGGTGGTTTCGGAGCAAATCACGCGCGACACAATCGGTCGCACGTTCGTCGCCCGCCGGACGCTTAACCCGGACTATTCATACCGCAGAGAGCGCGGAGAGCGCAGAGTGTTGTTGAGACAGAAGTTGTGGCAGAATCCGAGTGCGTTTCGTTTTGACAGTGTGTATCACCTGTCCTTCTGCGTCGGCTTCGCTAACCTCTTTTCTATCACCTCTCTGCGATCTCTGCGTGCTCTGCGGTGAATTATCCGGGTTAACCGAAGCCGGAGAAGCTCCTTGGATAGGCAGCCGCAACCGGCTATGATGTTATCGTATACGATCGCAAGATAAGTCGAGCCATCGGATTGTCGTAGGAGGTGACGGATGCGTTCTCTGCTCGGTCTCTGTTTGTTCACCGTCGTGGGACTGCTGGTGCCGGGACTCTCGGCCCAGGATGTCGACAGTCTGCCGGCCCTCGTCGACGACGAAGGGCTCACGCCCCCCCTGCCCCGCTGGCGTGAAGGTGGTACGCCGTATGATCCGGAGCAATCGCTGTACCCACACACGATCGAGGTGCCGCGACCGAAAGACATACCGAGCTCGGGCCTGATTGCCTCGCCGCCGGAGTATGCCCCCACCCAGGGCGTCCTGTTCTTGTGGAAGACGGGGCACTGGACGGACGTGGTGACCGATTGCGTGGTGGCGTTGACCGCGGATGCGGGGCACGACGAGATCGCCTACGTGGTGGTGCGGCTCGCGGAGCAGGGCAGCGCCACGAGCATACTCACCGCGGCTGGGGCGGACATGAGCAAGGTCGTGTTCATCAACAAGCCCACCGATTCGGTCTGGCTTCGGGACTACGGCCCGCACTTCATCTGGCAGAGCGGCGCGTTGGACATTGTCGACAGCCACTACTACCCGACCCGGCCGAGGGACAATTTCACGCCGACCAAACTCGGTGATGACAACCTGCTGATGCCCACCTACGACATGGGGCTGTATTACTCGGGCGGAAACTTCCAGCCCGGGCCTGACCGCTCGGCGTTCGTCACGTCGCTGGTTCGCCTGGACAATCCGCCCAGCGAGGGATTCGACGACCTGATCATCGGCGAGCTGTTCAACCGCTACCAGGGGATCGACACGCTGCGCATCATGGCGCAGTTGCCCTTCAGCGTGGACGGCACCGGGCACATCGACATGTGGTTGTACCTGGTCGACGAGGACACGGTGATCATCTCGGAGTTCAAGCCGGGCTCGAACCAGACCGCGATCGATATCACCAACAATGCGGTGCCGTACATGCAGGACCTGGGCTTCACGGTCTATCGCACGCCGGCCTGGCACGGCGGGGGCGTCCACTGGACTTACACGAACGCCTTCCGCGTGAACGACCGGATCTTCATCCCGACCTACGATGGGTATCCCGCCGACAGCGCCCGCGCGCTCGCGGCTTGGCAGGCCGCGGCGGGCCCGGACGTCGAGATCGTTCCGATCGAATGCACGACGATCATCCCCGCCGCCGGTGCGGTCCATTGCATCGTCATGCAGGTGCCGCGCTATACGGATCCGGAGCCCGCCGTTCACGTGGTCTGGCCCGATGGCGGGCAACTGCTGGCGAGTGGGACCACTCGGACGATCCAATGGGTCGCCACCGATACCGACAACGTGACGATCCCACAGATCGACCTGTACTACACGATCGACGACGGCGATACGTGGGTATACATCGATACCACCACCGATACCGGCTTCTACGACTGGCTGATCCCGGATGTCGAGACTGCCGAGGCTCGGATCAGGGTCGTCGCCACGTCGGTGGACTCCGACCAGACCGAGGCCGTCAGCTTCGGCACCTTCCAGATCGCCGCGATCGGACAGAGTGTCTACGACTTCTCCACCGGCGCCGGGGCGGACAAGTTCGGCTGGGGTTATGAGACCAGCATCTGGTCGGACGTGGACGGTGTCCGCGCGCCAGTCAGCGACGAGCTTCCCACGTTGCTGCCAGATGCGTACGCGCGCGTCGCGGCCTCCGATGCGACCGGGAACGACTTGGACCCCAACCGGTACATTGCCCCAGTGCCCGACGTCAGCCGTGAATCGACGCACACGTATGAGCTGACCATCGCCGAGGACCCGGCGGAGATCGACGAGATCGAGGTGCTTTGGGAGGGCTATGCCGACAACTGCACGCAGATCGAGCTGTACGTCTGGGACTACGTCGACGGGCAGTGGTGCGACGGCCACAGCAATTACGGTCAGAACGCCTACATGGACAACTTCGCCGGCAATCGTGACAGCGAGCTGACCGGAACCATCACGGCGGACTTCGAGCGCTACATCGACCTGAGTGGCCAGATGACGCTGATGCTGTACGCCGAGCGCCAGCGCGACGAGTCGTTCCACGACTACCTGTCGGTAACCGTGAAGATCCTGGAACCCGAGCCGATCGTCGGCGATCTCGACGGCGACGGCGACGTGGACCTGTCCGACTTGGCCATATTGCTCGCGGCTTACGGCAATTGCGTCGGAGACCCCGACTACAACCCCGCGGCTGACCTCGATGGCGACGGCTGTATCGCCTTGTCTGATCTGGCCATGCTGCTAAGTCACTACGGCGAGGGGCCTTAGCAGAGTTGTCAGGCGTGCGCAAGCTGGGACACTTGGCTGGTTTGTACATTCGGTTATGCTTAAACAGCGGACCACGTGATCGCGAAACGGTGAAAGGTCCGCAAAGCCGGCCTTACGAACTCCGGCCGAGGAATCATCTGGGTCAGGGTATGCGCAAGGGGGGTGGGGGCAGTATAATACACCTCACAAGCGACCGCCGACGCAAGCGGGCAGGGTTATCCAGGCAATGCCGGTTCAAGTCAGGCGCTCACATAGAGAAGGAGGCATTTCCACGAGAAGTGTAATCGGAGCGATTGCGTGTGGTTTGCTGTTTGCACTGCTGATGCCGCTGCCGGCCGGGGCCGACTCGCGCGAGCGTGGTGACGCCTGGATCGTGGCCTGGGGATGGAACGTGCACGGCCAATGCGACGTGCCGGCGCCGAACACGGACTTCGTGGCCGTCGCGGCGGGCGGGTTCCACAGTCTCGGTCTGAAGGCCGACGGCTCGATCGCGGCCTGGGGGCTTGACGACGAGGACCAATGCAACGTGCCTACGCCCAACACGGACTTCGTGGCCGTCGCGGCGGGCGGGGCCCACAGTCTCGGTCTGAAGTCCGACGGCTCGATTGCGGCATGGGGGTACAACGAGTACGGCCAATGCGATCTGCCGGCGCCGAACACTGACTTCGTCGCGCTCGCGGCGGGCAGGTACCACAGTATCGGTCTGAAGGCCGACGGCTCGATCGTGGC
>CAZDTB010000379.1:0-4914 GCA_964508075.1 uncultured Planctomycetales bacterium | reverse complement strand
CGCTGGCGACCTCCGATCACGCCGACCTCGCCGAGCAGGCCCTGCGGGAGTTTCACCACAGCACGTACCTGGCCGAGTTTCCGTTCTACAGCGAGGCCGACCGCCGCTTCCGCTACGTTCGCGACGAAGTGCTCGGCCCCCAACGCTACAACAGCGTCATGGACAGCCTGATCGGCTCGATGGGTGTCAAGCTGGCAGACCTCGCCGACAACCTCTGGATGAAGCCCGACGATCTGCGCCGCTTGCACGCCGATGGGCACGTGATCGGCCTGCACACGCACACGCACCCCACGCGGTTATCTTATTTGCCTCCCGAGCAACAGCTTCGCGAATACCGCGACAATTACATGTGCCTGATGTCGCTTCTCGGCGAGCCGCCGATCACCGTCGCCCATCCCTGCAACTCATACAACCGGCACACGCTCGCGATCCTCCGCCGTCTGGGGGTCAAGATCGGCTTTCGCTCCGACACGGTCTACTCCGAGCACTCCAAGCTCGAATTCGCCCGCCGGGACCCGGCCAACATCCTTCACGAAGTGCGCGGCGCTTCCGTCATGCACGAGACCCACACGGGTCCCCCTGCCTAAAAGGCTCTAACATGACTAGGGTGGCACCGGCGTCCCGCCGGTGACGACACAGGCGAGACGCCCGTGCCACCCGGTTTTGATAGGCGCTCTACTAGTGATTATCCACAACTGTGTATCTTGAAGAACTGCCGGCCTTCCCGGCGCATCGGGACGTGGTGCAACACTGGCTCCCAGCCTCTTACCGCGGCCGCAGCACGTACTGCATCTCCGCCGGCTCGCACGCTTCCGCGAACAGGTCGAAGTCCGGCCGACACATCGGCCGCAGCAGTTCTACAAACAGCGCGATCCAGTCGCGCTTTATCGCGAGGCGCGTTTGCGGCGTCAGCTCGGCGGTCATCCGCACCAGCAGCGGCGCGATCGGGCGCAGACCGATGTCCCACAGGTGAGCATGCGTTCGGGTTGCCAGGGGCGTGGCTTCCACGATCTCCAGCCCCGCCACGTGGAAGCGTCGCTCCCACTCCGACCGCGAAGCCAGCGACGGCCACGTCGCCAGCCGCCCGCGATCGAGCAGCTCGAGCACACGCTCGCCAAGTTGTGCCCGAAACGGCGTGAGCGTGTAGCGCGCGATCGTATCGAGTTTCACGTGAAACACGGCCGTGCCCTGCGGGCGGGTGACGCGGGCGACCTCCCGCAGAAATGGCTCGATGTTCCGCACCCACTTGGCCGAATTGCAGTAGACTGACTGGAACTCGCCGTCATCAAAGGGCAACGGCTCGTTGTTGTCGTGCTGAACCAGGCGTCCGTAGAAACTCAGCGCCGCCGCCTTGCTGAGCGCCGTCGCCTTCAAGTCGGTTCCCACGTCGATCGACCACGCCGGTCGGCTGGTCACTTCCGGCCGGTACCCGGCGTCCGCCGCCCGGTCGAACATATCCATGTTCTCGGGCGTGACCCGCTCGAGATTCCCCACCGTCTGAAACAGGTCGAACGAAAGGCCGAACGCCCCGCCCGCATGCACGAAGCTGAAGACCCCGTCGCCGCAGCTCAGATCGATCATCGGCGGCACCATCGCAACGCGACGCCAGGCCAGGCTGCGCAGCACGGTCCAGAACGCATTCTCCGGCCGCAGCCAATATATATTGAGGTATCGGCGCAGCAGCTCGGTGCTTCCGGCGGTCGAACGCTGTTGCGCCGGGGCACTCGTCGACGGCAGCGATTCGACGGGCGGCATGAACGATCCCTCCGCTGGGGGTCCGCAGATCCTATCGGAACCGCCGTGCTGGGCGCCCGAATGAATGGACCGAAACGTCGCGCGAGCCCTGTCAGGCCGAACTGCCTGCCGGCTCGCGCAAGAGCTGCGCTTGCAGCACCCGCGGACAACCTCAGCGTGCGAAGCCGACGTCCGCGATCACCGGTCGATGGTCGGAGCCATGCCCAACGCCGGTCCGGCTGCGTGTGCTAGTCAGCTCCATCGACAGGAAGATGTGGTCGAGGCGGATACCAGGCAGATAACGAAAGAAACTGAGCACCGGCCAGGTCGCACCGCGCCCCCGGCCCCCGATCCGGTGGGCGTCGATCAACCCCAGACGTGCCAGCTCGTCCGCGAACACGCTTGCGTTCGTGAAGTTGAAGTCGCCACAGAGAATGATCGGTAGCTCTTCATCACTGAGAAGCTCGAGCAGATCGGCAAACTCGCGGCGCTGCTCCATTACCCAGCTCAATCGCTTGGGTGGCATCAAGTGAACGTTGTAAAGTGCGACGTCACGCTCGGCGACGCGAAGCACGACCCGGGCCTGCGGCGTGCCAGCGTCGCCCAGTCGGGCTCCAAAGTCGACGGGGCCAGCGAAGGGCAGGCGTGAGTAGATCGCCAGCCCGAAGTCATCCTCGCGAATGAAGGACGCGTTACGCGGATAGTCGGGTTGCAGGGCCTCGCGAAATGCACGGTGCCAGTGCGGGCGGTACTCCTGCAACACCAACAGGTCAGGATCCGCGGCACGAACCTCGCCGATCACCTCGGCTACCCGTTGATTGCAGCCCAGCAGGTTAACGGACATGATGCGGACGGTCCGCCGCGCAGTCGTCGGCTTAGACTTTGGCCAGTAGCTCCACGCGTCCGGCCCAACGGTGAATGCCACCAGCGGCAGCGCCGTGCCCAGCAGCCGCCAGCGGCGTGTCAAGCCGGCGACGAAAGCGATCACCAACACGAACAAGCCCAGGTGGAACAGGAACGTGCGAATCAGGAAGGCGGCGAACGCCACGCACACGTACGCGGCCGCGGTGCTGCGGAAATCCTGCGGACAGGCAAACGCGAAACCGATCGCCGCGTATGAACCGACGACGACAAGCCACGCCTGCGGTGCGAACATGCGCTTCCGCTCCTCCCAGCTGGGCAGAAGCAGCCGTCGCAAGGTTGACCGCTTTTTCGCCGGGATGCGCGTGGCAGGCTCGCTCATGTTTTCACTATACCGCTGGACCTGCCGCCGGGGGCACTTGCGGGATACACTTGTTCGTCGGACCTGACGGATAAGGGAGAAAAAGATGCCACTTGTTTCAGAAATCAATCCCACCGAGCACCGCCAGACCGAGCACGACATCGAACCGATCTTCATCAACCGCTGGTCGCCGCGTGCGATGTCCGGTGAGGAAGTATCGCAAAATGACATTGCGCGCCTGATCGAAGCCGCCCGCTGGGCACCTTCGGCATACAACGAGCAGCCTTGGCGATTCCTCTATTGCCGCCGAAATACTGAACACTGGCCCAAGTTCTTCGACTTGCTGGTCGAGTTCAATCAGCAATGGACGCGAAACGCCGGCGCCCTGTTGGTCGTGATCTCCAAAACGACGTTCGACCATGACGGCAAGCCCAATCGAACCCATTCGTTTGACACCGGTGCGGCCTGGCAGAACCTGGCGCTGCAAGGGGCCGCGATGGGGCTGGTGGTTCACGCGATGGCCGGCTTCGACGCGGAGAAGGCTCGCAAAACGCTGAACATTCCCGCGGAATACCGCGTCGAAGCGATGATCGCCGTCGGCAAGCCCGGACGCGTCGAGGACTTACCCCAGGGAATGCAGGAACGCGAACAACCCAGCGATCGCAAACCGCTGGCTGAAATCGCGACCGAGGGACCCTTCAGATCGTCGAGCCGCGCGTGACTGCACAGCCCAATATCCTTGGCCTCGACATCGGCGGCACGAAAACCGCCGTCGTCCGCGGCGATCGCACTGGGCGAATCCACGACCGCGTTCAGTTCGCCACCATGACCGAGCGCGGCTTCGACGCCACGTTCGACGAGCTCTGCGCGTCCATCAGCCGAATGCTGGAACGTTCGCGGCAAGCCGGCGCGCAGATCGAGGCCATCTCCGTATCCATCGGTGGGCCGCTGGACATCGGCAGTGGAATCGTCAAGTCGCCCCCGAACCTGCCCGGTTGGGACAACATTCCGCTCAAGCAAATGTTGACGGACGGGTTCGAGCGCCCCGTCTACATCGAACACGACGGCAACGCCGGCGCGTTGGCCGAGTGGTACTTCGGCGCCGCCCGCAACGCCCAGAACGTCATCTTCCTGACCATGGGCACGGGCTTCGGCGGCGGGCTGATCCTGGGCGGCCGACTCCATCGTGGCACGTGCTCGCTGGCCGGTGAGGTCGGCCACATCCGCCTGGCCGATGAAGGACCACACGCTTTCGGCAAGTCGGGATCATGGGAAGGGCTTTGCGGCGGGGCGGGCATAGCCCAGCGGGCGGTCGAACGACATCCGCGGCGTTGGCGCGAAAGTCAGTTAACGACACAGGAGCTGGCCGAACTTGCCGTTGGCGGCGACGCCGACGCGCGCGCGTTGTTCACCGATGTCGGCCGCGACGTGGGGCGCGGCCTGGCGATCCTGATCGACATCCTGAATCCCGAGGTCATCGTGATCGGATCGCTCGCCGTACGGTTGGGTGAGCTGGTTCTCGCGCCGGCTCGCGAGGAGGCTCAACGCGAAGCGTTGCCGGAGGCCTTCGCCGCCTGCCGAATCGTGCCCGCCGCTCTGGGTGAATCGCTCGGCGACGTGGCGTCGCTCTGCGCGGCGCTCGCGGCCCTCGCCAACCCGCAATGCCCATCGCGACACCACGGTTTGCCTTGAATTCATGGGGCGACCAGCAGCGTGCCGGAAGTTATCAGACAGCGGATGGGCGACCCCTTGGCACCTGCGGCGCCCGCTGAGTTGTCCTGATCGAAGGAGTCTCTCCGACTCGGCCGCGCAATTCATTCTCGTCGCGCGCCTGCACGATATCCACTCCGAGGACTAGGCAAAGGCCGGCCGAACCGCGACGGTGTCGTGGCGGCTTACCTGCTGCAATGACGCAGGCACTCAAGGATGCCCAGAGAGCGCGAGGCCGCCACGGTGAG
>CAZDTB010000378.1:0-4916 GCA_964508075.1 uncultured Planctomycetales bacterium | reverse complement strand
ATGGGCTTCTCCATCTCGCCGAAGCGACCCACGTCGATCGCGGTGCGCAGTTTCCTGGGAAGGCTGATCGCCCGCAACAACGCTGTGCCCAAGTACCTGGTCTGCGACAAGGACAGCATCTTCTGGTGCGCAGGCTTCAAACGCTGGTGTCGCCGCAAACCAATCCGCCCACGGTATGGTGCTGTCGGCCAGCACGGCAGCATCGCCCTGATCGAGCGCTTCATCAGAACCATGAAAGACGAATGCACGCGCCGCATTCTGGTTCCGCAGCGCCGCACAGCCTTTCACCGAGAGCTCAACCACTTCGTCTCCTGGTACAACGCGCATCGCCCTCACGTAGCGCTCGCGGGCAGAACGCCCAACGAAGTCCACTTCCGACTGCGACCTGCCAGCCGCCGGCCACGCATCGAACCGCGCAAACGCTGGCCGCGCCGTTCACCCTGTGCCGGACCGCGCACGCTCGTCGCGGGACAGCCCGGCGATCGGTGCACACTCGAGGTCGACTTCCATGGTGGGGCGCGGCACCTGCCGATCATCTCGCTGAAACGCGCGGCGTAAGGTGCCACAAGCAAACTGCCTCGTAGGTTGCGGTGAAAGTGTGCGCTGCGACGACGGATGCGCGGTGCTCGCTTCCAGAACAGCAAGGGAGCAGACTGCGCGACCCGTCCAAGGTGACACTCGTGTTGATGCGACGTCGTTTCGTGTCGGGCCGAACCGTCCACCAGGCCGCGCAAAGGTCGGTGGACGGCCACAAGGCGTCGTGGTGGTCGTTGGCGAAGGCCCCGAAGAACGCGTCGGCTTCGCGTACCACCGAGCCGGCCTGGCCGAGATCGTCGTAGGCGTACGGTCCGCCGGGCAGACTAACCCGGTCCTCCGCACGTTTCGGCCAACGTGGTCCGCATGGCGGACCGTACCGACTAACCCGACGGTCAACATCGCATCAGGCCAATCACTCACACCTGACCCACAAGCGCACGGTGCTCGTGTCCTCAGGTGGCAGTGACTCGACATTCTGAGCGATTGATTGGGTCTTCATATTAGCGGCGTCCACCGTAACCAACTCGTCCGGGCCACCATCCCCGAGCCAATCCATACCATTGACCCACAGCAGCAGATTGGAAACAATGCTGCCATCTTCCTGGACAAATCCTACTGCGCCACTCGTGTACTGCAGGCGAATCCGGTTGTCCGCGATGGGCTCGTACGAACCCTCGAAGATCCACAGAAGCCAAGATGGTCCCGACCCCGAGTCCCACTCCTGGCGTTGCCAGGTCAGCTTCCCCGTCTCTGCGTGACAAATAAACACCTCGACGACTTTCTCGAATACAGTATCGCCGTCTTCATCAACGTATTCCCGCTCTCTGTAATACGCCCAACATCCATCGAGTTCGCTTACCGGATCAATTACCGTTCCTGCCGGTGTATCTTCGAGTGGAGAAGCATCAACACGAAACGCCTCTGGGTCACTGAGGACCGCCTCAATCTCAGCCGGGACCTCTTGGGGCGTACCGACCGCTGCGAACTCGACGCATCCGGTGGACAGGATCCCTGTGCATATTGCACTCAGAAAGGCAAGACACCGATTTAGCCGCATCGTTGTTCTTCCTAGCCATACTCGAACGACACACTTGCTACCTCGACGACAGCGAGGGTGAACGCGCTGCACGGCAGTCGGGTTAGTCCGCCGCACAATCCATGCGTGTGTAGAAGTAGCTCCAGTCGTCAATGTCTTCGACCACTAGATCATCGAGTGAGACGCCCGTCGCTTCGGTCTGCTTCATGTAGTGACCGTCCAGAGTCACAAACATCTCAAAACGTTCGTTTAGCGGCACCACGCCGAGCAACGTGGCAACTGGATGACGGTAAAGAGTACCGTCGTCGGCAACCAGTGCGCTCTCTGACGAAGATATCTCGACCGCAATCCGGCGCGCGTCTACGATCTGATAGGTTCCGGCGGTGACCCCTAGCAGCGGCTGGGAGATTCCGAACTCCGGCAAGCTGGAACTCCATAAATACTCAGTTACCCTGCGTGTGTCGGCGTTCACGGACCAGATGGAGACCACTGTGACGTCAACAAATACACCCTGCAGCGTGGGTAAACGAAGGACCCTATAGGAGCCCCAACAACCAGTGAGTCCGTCGAGATCATCAACGATCTTGCTCCCAGGAACCAGGCCCTGCAACGGATGATCCGTGGCTGAGTACCGGGCTGAGTCGGCTAGGACGGCCTCGACCTCGGCGGGTATCTCAGTGGGAACGCCGACCGTCGTCCACTCTTGCGCAAAGGGCGCGAGATCATCGCAACCAGCGAGCAAGCTCAAAACGACGCACGGCAGCGTCAACCAACAGCGAGTACACATGTGAACGCTCCTCATTCTCATTGTTGCACGCACCATCCCAGTTCCGCACCCAACACACAACCACAATAGGCGGCGCCGGTGATGCAAGGACTCCTGCGCGCGACCTTAGGCCCCGGGGATATCCGAGGGCGGGCCGCACTTGCACAGGTTGCGGACCCGGGCCGGGTGCTACTCCCACGCCTTGGCCGCTCACCGCGGGGCTCACGGGCCCAAGAAGCTGCTGCCCCGCATCTCGCAACCGCCCGGGATGTCCGTGTCGATGCAGGGGCCTTGGGCCGGCGAATTGAAGATAGCGCCCACCGGAGGCTTACGATCGAATTCCATAGACCCTCTGCGCTCTAGTCGCCATCGCAGTCTATGCGCGTGTAGAATGTACTCCATTCATCCGGCTCTTCGCCGGTGCCCGTGGCGCTCGCGGTCTTCAGGTGGTCTCCGTCCAGTGTTGCAAGGTACTCCCACTTTTCGCCTAGCAACATGACCCCCAGGAACGTCGCCCCGGTGTGCTCCGCGATACTGCCGTCGTCTTGGAGCACACCGCTCTCCACCGCGGTGACCTCGATCGCAAATCGCCGCTCGTTCACGATGGTGCACGTACCGGTCAGGACGATCAGTACCGGTTCGGAGATGTCGACGTCGGGCACGCTGGAAAAGTAGATATACTCAGTGTATGTCTCCCTGCCGGTGTCCAGGACCATCATGCCCACGTATTCCACCATCTCGCCCTCAGCGTCCGATGGATCATCGTAAAGCACATCGTCTGCCCAATAGTCTGCCCAACATCCTGACAGATTCGCCAGATCATCAATAACCACCTCCCCGGGAAACAACCCGACCAGCGGGTGCCCTTCTTCGTCATAGGGTGCAGGGTCGGACAGCACGCCGTAGATCTGGGGAGGCACCTCGGAAGGGATCCCGACTGCTATCCAGTCGATGACCGACTCCAGTACTACGGCTGGCGTTAGCGCGCCACACCCGCTGGCCAGTACACTCCCACAGCATATAGCGAGAATTCCGTAGACACTTCTCATTGGTGGTACCTCCGCGACACCCCGGCATTACCGTTGTTTGAATCTTACTATCCACGTGTGTGGCATTCCGCACGTTGAACGGATTAGTCGATGCCTTTGCACCAGTCGGCGTCCAACGGGGCCTGGAACCGACAACAGGGTGTGCCGCCGTTCAGCCAAGGGCGGCTGGCTGTCCAACGACACTTCCAACCACCGCCACAATCACAGAACTTATTGTTCGGGAGGCACAGCCGGATATGAACGCACGCACAGAATCGTTTTTTCTTATTGGATAACCCGCACACGCCATCGCACATGTGGCACGGATTCTGATTCCGCCCGGCGATCAAACAATGCGCCGCGCAGGCCGCGCACGCTCCACGGTTTCCGGTTTCCTGGTAGCACCTAACCCCGATCCAACCACAACACACAGGCCACTTGCTTGCTTCTCCCAGCGGATCTACGAAAACCGTCGGGCCGTTCTGAACATACCGATACAGGTTCAGCCCGTCCGATTCGAGCGGGGGAGTGATGGGCGCCGCACCCGGCGACGATCCGGGCGCTGGCCACGGCACTTGCGCCCCGACATTGTATTCTAAGGCGGCCGTCAACCCCCGCCCCGAGGCATCGCCGTCGCCTACGGACTTCACTAGCTCGTGCCCCGGCTCGTGGATTGGGTCCCGGTTGAGCCAGCGTCCCAGCCGGGGGCTGTAGTAGCGATACCCGAAGTAGCACAGGCCGTCGTTGTCCGTCCCGGCGTAATCGAGCTCATCATCGCAGTACTTGGTGCTGAAGCGGAAGGGGTTGTCGGCGGCGAAGTCGCCGCTCGAAATGACCGTGTTGCCGTAGGCGTCGTATTCGTAGTGCCCATCGACGGACCCGTCGGACGCATCGAGCACCTGGCCGACGTTGCCGTTGGCGTCGTAGAGGTAGTAGTAATCCTTGCTATCCCCGATGTCCTCGGTCGCCAGCAGGCCGCCGATGCCGCCGGCGGAGTCGACCGAGTTCCCCGGGCCGCTCTGCCCCGCCAGGTCCAGCCCCCAGGTGTATTTGCGGAGGATCGCCACGTCGTTGGGGTCGGTGGCGTCCAACTCCAACACCGGCAGCCAGTCGGACCAGACGAACCGCCGACGGTCGGTGACGCTCCACGATGTGCCGTTGTGCGTGGACACCGTCTTCTCCACCCGGCGACCGAGAAAATCGTACACGAATTCGACCTTCTTGTCGCCGTTTTTCGGCGTAGCGTCGGGCTCGACGGTGATCAGGCGATTCTCCGCATCCCAGGTATAGTCCCACGTCCCGTCGTCGGTCAGATTCCCGTCATCGTCGTAACTGAAGCTCTCGGACGGGTTTGTGGTTGCGGTGTACTGGTTGCGGCTGTTCGTCGTGTACGCCGTGTTCGGGTCGGTGCCCTCTTTGTACTCATCGCGGTTACCGATCGGGTCGTAGCCGTAGGCCCGGTCGAAGGCGTGGTTGGGGTCGCTCGGGCTGCCCGGGCTGTTCGGGTCGAACGTGTTGTAGCGGTCCGAATCGTCCAGCTCGTTGCGGT
>CAZDTB010000377.1:0-4939 GCA_964508075.1 uncultured Planctomycetales bacterium | reverse complement strand
TGCGCACCGGCGGACAGGCGCTGGCCAACGCCGGCGCGTCGATCGCGACCGGCGTGTCCAACGTATCCGGCCGTCTGGCAACCGCGGGCGCCGATTTGCTCCCCGGACGCGCGGCAAAGGGGGCGCCCGCGCCCCCGCGGAGACCCCCGGACCAGTTGACGCTCGACCTCCGTGACGAGTTCGAGGAAGCAGCTTCCCAACGCGCGGCCGACGTCGAAACGCACGAAGCGCGGGAGGACTCCGCGCCAACCGAGCTGACGGAACCGCGGAAACCACCCCGCGACCCGGAAACCACGGTCGCCCCTGACGGCCCACGCGTCACGGAACTCGGCCGGTCGGCCCGCCCAGCCAGCGCCGGCGTGCTGCCCCCCGGGCGTGCCGAGGACGAGGGTGAATACGAGTTGCCCAACTTGGCCCTGCTGGGCGACGCCGAGCCGATCGACAAGGAGTCGATCGAGATCCTTTGCCGCGAGAAGGCTTACATCCTCGAGCAGACGCTGAACGAATTCCGGCTGGAGGTGCAGGTCGTCGCGATCGAAACCGGGCCGGTGATCACGGTGTTCGAGCTCAAGCTCGCACCCGGCATCAAAGTCAGCCAGATCGCCTCGCTGGCCAACGACATGGCCCGGGCGCTGAAAGCGCCGGCGGTGCGGGTCGTGGCGCCGCTGCCGGGCAAGAACACGATCGGGATCGAAGTCCCGAACATCGACAAGGAGAAGGTGCGCCTCAAGGACCTGATGCGTCAGGCCCCGGCCCGCGTTCGTTCCTACGACATCCCGCTCTACCTCGGAAAGGACGCCTCTGGGCAGGCGCTGGTCAGCGATCTGACCAAAATGCCGCACCTGCTGATCGCCGGCACGACCGGCTCGGGCAAGAGCGTCTGCATCGCCAGCCTGATCTCGTCGATCCTGATGACGCGCAGGCCCGACCAGATCAACCTGATCCTGGTGGACCCCAAGGTGGTCGAGTTGGCGATGTTCAAGGACATCCCCCACCTGATGTGCCCGATCGTGACCGAAATCACCAAGGCCGAGGCCATCCTCGACTGGGCCGCCACCAAAATGGACGAGCGCTACGCACTGTTCGCCGAGGCCGGCGTCAAAGACATCCGCGGATACAACAAGCTCGGCGAACAGGAGCTGCGCCGCCGCATGCAGGTCGACGAGAAGGACGAGGAAATGCTGGGCGTCCCCGTCCAACTGCCCTACATCGTGATCATCATCGACGAGCTGGCCGACCTGATGATGACCTCAGCCAAAGAGGTCGAATTCTTCCTGTGTCGGCTCGCTCAGAAAAGCCGAGCCATCGGGATCCACCTGATCGTCTCGACGCAACGTCCCCAGGCCAACGTCGTCACCGGGCTGATCAAGTCCAACCTGCCCTGCCGCATCGGCTTTCGCGTGGCATCGCGGCTCGACTCCCGAATCGTCCTCGACCAGAACGGCGGCGAGACCCTGATGGGCCAGGGCGACATGCTCTTCCTGCCCCCGGGCAGCTCCAAGCTCATCCGCGCCCAGGGCACCTTCGTGGCCGACGACGAGCTCCGCGCCATAGTCACGCACGTCCGCGCGCAACGCGCCCCAAGCTACCACCCCGAGTTGATCCGGATACCGAAGCCTGACAGCGAGACCGGCGGCGAACGCGACGAGCTGTTCGACCAGGCGGTCGACATCATCATCGAGACCGGCCGCGGCTCGGTCAGCCTGCTGCAACGTCGACTGACGATCGGCTACAGCCGGGCTTCACGCCTGATCGACCAGATGTACGCGTCCGGCATCGTCGGCGAGTACAAGGGCAGCCAGGCCCGCGAAGTGATCATGTCGAAGGATGACTGGCAGGCCGTCAGGGCGGCGCGCGACCGCGAGGAAGCCCAGGAAGAATTCGACCTGTAGCCCTGATTACTCACGTGGCCCAGCCGCCCTCGGCTGGGCGTACATGGGGTGCCAGAGGCAGCTTGTCTGCCCGTATTCGACATGTTGCCACCACTGGCGGACAAGCCGCCAGTGGTGCCCCGTAAGCAGGCCCAGGAGGAATTCGACCTGCATGTGTTGGGGAGATCAGCGGTCTCAGGGTTGGCGGCGACGCTTGCGGTCGTGATCGCCGTCGCGGTGACCGCGTTCACTGGGACTCGTCAGACGTTTCATGCGGCGATCGACCTGCTCGGCTGCGTTGGCCCGCAACCTTTCGACCCGTTCTTGCAGGGCTCTCACTTCGCGATCCATTCGCGCGGCGCATAGCAGCCACAATTCGTCTTCGAGCCACTCGAGTTCGCCTTTCAATTGCGCCTCGTGCACGTGCCGAACCAGGTCGCGCACTTCGGGCGGCTCGGCCGCCAGATCCGCGTCGGGCGACGTCAGCCGCTCGAATTCAGCCGCGATCCGCGCCTCACGCCGCCAATCCAGCTCACGCACCTGATCGTCGAGCACGGCAGTTTCGATCGCGACGTTCTCGGCAACCGTGCGGCGCATCACGTCCTCGATTCCACGGCGCGCCTGACGATCCTGCTCACTGTCGAGCCACGCCCGCCGGGCCCGCCGGAGACGTTGCACGTTCTCGGAGTGCTGAATCACGCTTTGCCCAAGCTCCGGATCGCGCTCGAAAATACGGCGGAGCCGGCGTAGCGGCGGCGCGGCCTTCTGCAACCGTTCCCTGAAGGCCGCCGGATCGTCCTGGCGAACCCGTTTCAGCGAGTCGTGCGTCTTGGGCATGTGTTGGCGGATGAAGCTCAGCAGCTCCTGCTGTTCCTCAGCTCTGAGCGGACCCTGATCCTCCGGCAGCGGGCGGAACAGGTGGGCTCCGGGCAACCGGCCCAGCCGGGCACCCCGACGGTGCTCACCACACGCGGGTCGACCGGAACGGTCGGCCTGCTGGCGCTGCGGCCGACTCGCGGCGGCGTCCGCTTCGCCCTGCTGCGCGCACGCCGACGGCGAGGCATAACCACTCCACGCCAGAAGCGTCGCGGCGAGCAGCAGCGCTGACGTTCTTCGGAAATTCAACACTTCTCTTCCACGCTTTGAGGAGGCCCTATGCACCGACTATCCGCTCGAACGATTCAAGCGACTCCTCCAGGCTATCGAGTGAATCGCCTACGTCCGTGTTCTCCTGGCCGTTCGGCCCGTCGGCGCCGAGACACCAGTCATCGTCGAACAGCCTCGCGAACCGTTCGCCGGTCTCATCGAGCGCCGCCACCCAATTGCCGAAAGCCACTTCCGGGTTTTCGTCCGCGGCGAGCAGCGCCTGGTATCCGCCCGGGCCAAACGGGAGGCTCAGGCCGACGGTCAGCAACAATGCCGCCGCGGCGCCGATCCACGGACGCAGGGCCACGATGCGGCCCTCCCGCCGGCGCAAGCGCCGGGCTTCCACATCAATCGCATCCTTGATCGCCGCGATGCGCTCGCGGCGTGGCGCGGGTGCCCCGAGGTGCTCTGCCAAGTCGGCGAGCCGCCGATCGACTTCACGCCCGTGCTGTTCAAACTGCCGATCCATCCGTCAAACCTCTTCGCCCAGCGCGGCCTTCAGCCGCTTCAACGCCCGGTGGGCCCGGGCCAGCGCGGTTCCCAGCGGGATGTCAAGCAACTCGGCGATCTCGCGAAACGACAGTTCCGAAAAATGCCGGAGCAGAATGATCTCGCGCTCCGCCTCGGCCAAACCTTGCAGCACCGCGCTCACGCGCTGTTCAGCCTCCTTCTTCAGCAGCTCGCCGACCGGATCAGGCTGGCCGGTATCAGCCAAATCCGAACGCCCGGGGCCGCCCGCGCCTCCGGGCCCGTCCAATGCAACCGGGCGACCACGGCGTTTCTGTCGCCGGGCATGGTCGCGGGCCAGATTCGCCGCGATGCGGAACAGCCAGGCCTCGAACCTCCCGCCGTGCCGATACTCCGGGATCATTCGCACCACGCGGAGAAACGTCTCTTGCAACAGGTCCTCGGCCGTCTCACGCGAGCCGGTCAGCCGGTAGAGCAGCCCGAAGAGGCGGGCGCTGTACATATCGACCAGCTTGTGGAGCGCCTGCGGGTCGCGCCGGCGGGCTCGCCGGAGCAGGCGCTCGAGACCGGCTGGTTCCACATCCACCTCTCACCCAGGCCAAACGCACCAGATCGACGCAGATTGCCGCAGGATAGCCGAAGCGGGTGGGACGACAACGGGGGAACTGCGATCCGAGTGCCGATAAGTCTTGCCCCTTGCTGGCATCCGCGGAGCCCGATGGGGACCGAGGGCTCGAGGTGTGTGTGGGTCGGCGGCGTGGGGCTACGGAACCTCGTAGTTCTCCGGGACGTCCGTGAGACCTTCGCCCGGATGGGCGATCGAGCCGGTCGGGTACCAGAACTCGATGCGCCGCGAGGCGTGGTCGTCGAGTCGGGCCACGTGCCCGTCAAAGAACAGGGCGTTAATTTCGCCGCCGTTGTCGCGGACTCCCTCGGTTATCCTGGCACCGTGCCCGCAACCGTGGCGGTATGACCAGATCAAACCTCTGCCTTGGGCCGACGGCCAGTCCGGGTTGCCCGAGCTGACCGGCGTTCCGTCCCAGTTCGCCGATCCGCTCTTCACGCCGTAAGCCTGCGACCCGCAGCACCAGCCCCCGGAAGTACAGAAAGCGCCGAACAGCCCGGTGGCCTGTCCGTGGAAGCCGGCATGCGGCGCAATGTCGAAGTCGACGTTGTCTTCCGCGGTCAGGTAACGCATACCGTCGGCCGCGGCTATCTTGCGAGCCGCCGGGCCGACCAAGTCGCGCCTCGACCTGTAAGTCTCGTGACTCGCCTCCCAGTCCGCCTCCGCGGACGGGTGGCACCGTCTGGCGCGGGCAGGCGGAGTTCCTCCGGTCTGGGCGCCACGGCCAAGCGGAGCTTGACCGTGCGACCGCCGCCGGTCCTCGTGCGAACTTCTTTTTTAGATTTCGCGTTGACTTCGCAGGGGGGGGGGTATTATCAGCATCTGCTCT
>CAZDTB010000376.1:0-4939 GCA_964508075.1 uncultured Planctomycetales bacterium | reverse complement strand
TTATGCCACAGAAGACGACCTTTATCTACTACCCCTGTGAGAAATGCGGGTTAGCGGGATTTGGGCGCGGCGCTGCGAATCCTCACACGCGTCTCCGGTCGTCAGATCTCAAACTCGACCATCACCGGGAGGTGGTCGCTGGCGACCCGGGCGAGTTTCAGTCGACTGCGATGGGCGTACAGCGGCCGCACGTTGCCGCGGCAAAAGACCTTGTCGAGACCGCTGGTGGGGGCGCAGCTTGGAAACGACTTGATCGACCAGCGTGAGCCCGGGCGATGGGCCGTCGCGCACTGAAAGCCCGCCGGCTCGAAGTGGCGCCGCTTCAGCAGCCCCGGCCAATCGTTCATGTCACCCGCGATGATGCACGACTCGGACGGGCCCAGCCGTGTGATGTCCGGGGTGCTCAGCAGCCGGGCCATCTGTCTGCGCCGCTCGGCGGCCGACAGTCCCAGGTGAACGTTGAACACGTCCAGGTCGATCGCGTCTTGCCCATTGGGAATGTGAAAACGTGTGTGTTGCGCCCCGCGCCGTTTTCGCCAGGAGATCGTCAGATCGATGTTCCGCTGACGGCCGATCGGAAAGCGTGAAAGCGTGGCGTTTCCATAGCGGCCCTTCCGGAGCGATACGTTCATGCCGACCGCCCGATAGCGGTACTGCAACTCCCGCGCCAGCAACGATGCCAGGTCAAGATGGTTCGAACGCGGCGCACCGCGATCGACCTCCTGGAGCAGCACGATGTCGGCGTCGTGGTGCCGCAGAACTTCGACGGTCCGCTCCGGGGCGAACTTCCCGTCCACCCCGATGGCCCTGTGTATGTTGTATGTCAATACCCGCAGGCGCATTGCACTATCATAGGCGCGCCGGCCCCCAGTGGGGCAGCTCTTTTTGCGGCTCGACCCCCAGCCCCTCGGCCACGCGATTGATGTAGTTGAAATAGGCCACCACCTGGACGGCGTCATGAATGGACGTATCGCACCAGCCGGCGTCACGCAACCGCCTGATTCCCTCCTCCGTGCACGCGCCCGGCGCACGTGTGACCTGCTCGGCGTATTCGGCGACGGCGTGAACGGCGTTCGAAAGCGGGGCCGCCCGCCAATCTTCAACGATCTGGTGCACAAACGCGTCGAGCCCGGCCTCGTCCGGCAGCGGCGTTGCGCTCAGCGTGTTCCACTGCTCCTGGACCTCAGCCCGGAGGTCGTTGGCGTGGGCCTGCACTCAGTAGTGGCATCCGTTGACCCGGCTCACGACCGTCGCCAGCAGCTCGCGCTGCGCCCGCGAAAGCGGCGACTTGCCAAGCATGACCGCCTGGTAAAGGCCCAGCGAGGCCCGCAAGGTCGAAACATTCACGCTCATCACGCGGACCGCGTTGAACACCCGCCCGGCCCGCGCCACCGCCGCCTCATAAATCTTCTTGAGCAGCCCGTCCGCTTCGTGGTCGGAAACGGTCTTGATCCACGGCATGTTTGCGATCCTTTCGTACTCCGGTCAGACAGGGAGTATTATATTGTGGATGGCGTGCGGGCGGGAGAGAACGGCTGCTCCGGCACCGGCTGCGTCCCGGCAACACCGTTGCCTCGCCCGACCCGAGCGCTTGCACTGTTCGCGGATTCGTTCGTATTCTTATTCGACCGGTGCTTTCGTGGAGTCATAGACCAGAATGGCGCAAACCGCGTTCATCCTGATTCTGCCGAGCGACGAGGCGAAGGGGCGGCGTCTGCAGGGCCTGCTGCGCGATCGGCACGGCCATTCGTGCCGCGTGGTGACCACGCTCGAGGATGCGTTGAACTCGATTCGGGCACGCGTCCCGGACGTGGTTGTCGCGGTCACCCCCCTCGCGGGGCGCGACACGGTCAGCCCGCTGGCCGATCTGCTCGACAGCCTGGCCCCGGATGCCGCGCTGCTGGCCCTGGGCGACGACGGTCCGCCGCCCGCCCTCCAGCCCGGACGGATCCAGTATCAGCCCCTCGAAAACCCGGTTGACGACACCGAGCTGGTCGACCCAATCGGGACCGCGGCAACCACCGCGGTCGCCCGGCGCGACGACCGGCTGCTGAAACAGTCGATCGCGGCGACCACGATCGAATCGTTCGAGGGCATCGTCGGCACGTCGCCGCAGATGCAGAAGATCGTTGAGCGCATCAGGAAGGCGGCCCGCAACAAGCTGACCGTACTGATTCTCGGTGAGACCGGCACCGGCAAGGACCTGATCGCCCGCGCGATTCACAACCGGTCGGACCGTACCAGGAAACCGTTCAAGTCGCTGAACTGCGCCGGATTGAGTGAGACGCTGATCGAAAGCGAGCTGTTCGGCCACCTGCGCGGATCGTTCACCGGGGCCGTCTCCGACCGTAAGGGCTACTTCGCGGCCGCCGACGGCGGAACGCTGTTCCTCGACGAGATCGGCGATATGCCGTTCCGCCTGCAAGCCAAGCTGTTACGTGTGCTTGAGCTGCGCGAGTTCACCCCGGTCGGCTCGACCGACGTCCAGCGGGCCGACGTCCGCATGATCGCCGCCACGAACCAGGACCTCCGCAAGAAGGTCGATGAGAAGCACTTTCGCGAAGACCTGTTCTACCGATTGAATCAGTGGGTCATCGAGATCCCCCCGCTGCGCGAACGCCGACAGGATATCCCGCTGCTGGCCCACCACCTGCTGCGCCAGGCGGCTGAGGAGCACGCCATCGACGTCCAAAGCATCTCCAGCGAGGCGATGATCCTGTTGAACAAGTACTTCTGGCCCGGCAACGTGCGCGAGATGAAGAACGTGATCGAGTCGGTCGCCTGTGACGTCGAGCGTCCCCAGATCGAGGCCGACGACCTGCCCGAGCAGATCCGCGGCTCACGCGATCTGGTCCCGGTCTCCACCGGCGGGCTGGTCGGTCTGACGATGGACGAGATCGAGCGTCTGATGATCGAGCGCACGCTTCAGGCCACCGATGGCAACCGTGAGGCCGCCGCCAAGATGCTCAACATCGGCACGCGGACGCTGTATCGGAAGATCAAGGAATATGGGTTGTAGGGAAAGGGGGCGGGGGCCCCACCCAACGCGTCCGCAGTTCCGCAGCGGGCAAGAAAGCGTTGATCCCGCTTCCGTCGCTGGGTAGGATGAGGGTGGAGTTGTCGATCGGGGACCCCGGTTATCGGAGGCGAAGGATGCAGCGCTCGCGCGTGGCGGCTGGCCTGGGGACTCTCGTCGCTCTGGTGCTCGCCGCGCCGGCGGTCGCGGAGCAGGAGTTTCTCTTCTTCTTCGGCTTCGGGCCGGCCTGTGGCTGACACAGGCAGGTCATGAGCGTCTGGTCAGGTGCCACGGACGACTTCGACAGCGGGCTCGACCTGCCCCTCGACATCGTTGGCTACGGCGCCGCCGCCATCTACCACGAAAACGACCCCAACACCTGGAACGGCCCGACGGACTTCTACGTCACCGACTATCGCGCCCCATTGGCGCCGGCCGCGTCGCAGACTTGGTCCCCGATCCACTTCTGGGCGAATCCGGATGCGTACGTCTATGAGTGGATGTATATCTCGTTCGAGCCCGCCTTGGGCGATGTGCCCCCCCCCTCGAATCGCGACTACACGCTGGAGCTGTTGTACGTGCCGCCCGGTATCGAAGACGCTCCGCCCGTGGGAACCGTCTGGCACATCCCGCCGGACGACGACTACATGATCGAGCTGCCGACCTTCACCACCGATGACGGGCTCGAGGGTTACCGGTTCGCTTTCATCGTCGGGCCCGTGGTCTGCGACGCCGACATCACCGGCCCCGGGGGGCAATCGGACGGGATCACCGACCTGGCCGACCTCGCGCTGCTGCTGAGCTCGTACGGCCTGTGCGGCGGCGACGAGGGCTTCGTTCCCGAAGCCGACCTGACCGGCGGTCCGGACGGCGAACCCGACGGGTGCGTCACGCTCAGCGACCTGGCCCTGCTCCTGGCCGATTACGGCTGCGGCACGTAGCCGGGATCAGTATGAGCCATCCCGAGCGCAGCGAGGGATCCAGCCGCCTACTCGCAACTTGTGATCCGCCGTCGAGCCCGCGTGCCCCATCCCTCGCGCAGCGAGGGGTGGGGCACGGACGCTACCGCCCAGACGAAAAGCGGCCGGCGTGGGAGCGTTCTCCCGCGCCGGCCGCTCGGATCGTCTGGCGATGTCAATCCAGGATAAGGCTAGTGTACTGTCTCAGAAACAAGCAACCTTCTGTAGAGGTGGGGCGGGCGTCCCTGCCCGCCGTGACAGGCACGGAGGCCTGCCCCACCACGGTATCGTATTTGTGAGACACTACACTAGTTGTTCTGGTACGGCTCCCAGATTGTGCCGGTCCAGGGACGGTTCGGCCAGGTCGTCCAGCCGGGGCCGTCGATGTTCGCTGTTTCAAAATAACGGTACTGCGCGTGGCCGTCGAAGAAGCCGGCGGCGTGATAGTTTTCCTGTCTGTGCCAGCCCACCACGATTCGCGGGTCCTCTTCGCGCGGCGCGAGGCGCGGGACGGCGGACTCCATGGCGAAGTTCATCTGGTTCTCGTAGAAGAAGATCCACTCCGCCGCGCCCGTGTTGGTCTTCTGCCCGAGGATGCCCTTACCGAGCCTGGTCAGCACGCCGATGATCGCGTCTGGGTCACCTTCGCAGAAGTAGTAGCCCCAGTACCAGTTGATCGGGTAGCTGGTGCCCCACCACTCCCAGGTCGAGATCGGCGTGTCGGAGTCATAGAGCTGGTCCGGGTCCCCGCCGGCCATCGGAACCGCCGCCGTCTTGTCCGACGGGCACTTGAAGTACTCGGGCAACTGCATCGGGCGGCGACGACGGATCGCTTCGCCCGTGCCGCGACGCTCCTCATCGCTCCAACTGACCTCCGGGTCGAAGTACTTGTTCATGGGACGCTCGGAGGGCGTGATCTTATAGACGTCGGGCTCCCACTCCTCGATCGGGTTGTCGCCCTGAG
>CAZDTB010000375.1:0-4958 GCA_964508075.1 uncultured Planctomycetales bacterium | reverse complement strand
ATCAGAACGAAGATGCGTTGCTCGACTTGGCCGTGGAGAACGTCTACAACCCCAACGTGTCGGTGCTGCTGGGTCTCGGCGATGGGACGTTTCCCGTCTCGGCCCACTACGACGCCGGCAACTACCCGCGCTCGATCGCGATTGGCGATGTAAACGGCGACGATGTGCCGGACTTGGCGGCGGCGAACCTCTGGAGCGACGACGTCTCGGTGCTGTTGGGCCTGGGCGACGGGACGTTTGCCGACGCGCTGCCCTACCCCGCCGGCAACGGGGCTTGCTCCGTAGCGCTCGGCGATCTGGACGGCGACGGTTGGGTTGACCTGGCGGTGACGACCTGCTGGGGCAACAACGTCTCGGTGCTGCTAGGGGTCGGCGACGGGACGTTCAACGCCGCGATGCCTTACGCCGTGGGCTCCGGCCCGCGTTCGGTCGCGCTGGGCGACCTGGACGGCGATGCCGTGCCGGACGCAGTCGTGGCGGATGCGTACGATGACAGCGTCTCGGTGTTGCTGGGCGTGGGCGACGGGACGTTTGCCGCCGCCGTGCAATATGTCGCCGGCTGGTACGCTACTTCCGTTGCGATCGGTGACCTGGACGGCGACTTGGTGCCCGACTTGGCAGTCGCGGGCCACAACGGCAACAACGTCGCGGTGCTGTTGGGTGCTGGCGATGGGACGTTTGCCGCCCCGTTGCAGTACGTTGCCGGTGGCTACCCGGCGTCCGTGGCGATCGGCGACCTGGACGGCGACGGGTGGGGCGACCTGGCCGTGGCAAACCGCGACAGTGACAACCTCTCCGTGCTGCTGAACCAGAGTCGCACGGCCGGCGACATTGACGCGGACGGTGACGTGGACCTGGCCGACCTGGCGGCGCTGCTCGGCGCTTACGGCGCCTGCCTCGGCGATCCCAACTACAACCCGGACGCCGACCTCGACGCCAGCGGCTGTGTCGACCTGACCGATCTGGCGACACTGCTGGACAATTACGGCGTGGGGAGGTAGCGGCGCGGAGGTCGGGCTCGGTAGGCAAGTCTGGTTGTCTGGGGCTGTTCTAGGGTTGCCGCTTCGGCGGGGTGGCCAGGAGTTGTTTGCGGATCTCAGCCAGCAGGGTTTCGGGCGCGCTCATGCGTCCGGGACCGACGGCGCGGCAGGCTTGCCAGCCTTCTTCGGGGCCGACCAGCGTGTAGCCGTTCTCGCGCAGCCAGGCCACGTTGCGTTGCGTAGCGGGGTGTTGCCACATGCGCGCGTTCATCGCGGGCGCGAGCATGACCGGGCACTCGGCGCCGAGCAGAAGCGTGCTGACCAGATCGTCCGCGATTCCACCGGCGAGCTTCCCGATGATGTTGGCCGTGGCGGGCGCCACAACGATCAGGTCGGCCGTCTCGCTGAGCGTGAGGTGGGGGATGCTGGCGGAGGAATGGCGTCGCCACATGCCGGTCGCGACCGGCCTCCCGGTTAGCGCCTCGAAGGTCACCGGGCCAACGAATCGCTGGGCGTTCCGGGTCATCGCCACCGTTACGCCACCGCCTTGTTGCACGAGCGCCGAGACCAGCGCAGCGGTTTTGTAAGCGGCGATGCCGCCCGTCACGCACACCAGGACTTCGTAGCCGGATAACGTCGAGTTGGTGGGGCTGTTGGCTTGCACGGCTTGCGTGTCGCAGGGCCGGCGTCTATGCGTCCGGCGGGGCGGAGAGTCCGGAGGCCTCATGGTCGATGGTGACCTTGCCCTGCACGATTTCCTCGACCACGATCTCCATTTCGGTCAGGCCGCGGGGATCGACCAACGGACGCGCCCCCTGGAGGAGCTCCAGCCAGCGCTTCTGAATCAGCGCAGTCAACCGAAAACGCCCGCCGACCCGATTGATTAGATCGTCGCTCATCAGGGATTCGATCATGCCGTCTTGGTCTCCTGCTCGATGATTTCCAATACCCGATCTACCGAATCCTTAAGTATATCATTGGTGATGAAGTACTGGTAGTAACCGGAGTTTTTTGCGAAGCCGATTTCGCCGTCCGCCTCGGCCAGGCGCTTGTCTTGAAGGGCCTCCGTTTCCGTCTGTCGACCTTCCAACCGGGCCTTGAGGGTTTCCATCGTCGGCGGCAGAATGAAGATCCGGATCGAATCGGGCACTCGCTGGGCGACCTGGGCCCCACCCTGCACCTCGATCTCCATGATCACGATCTCGCCTGCGGCCACCGCTTCCTCGACGGGCGCGCGCGGCGTGCCGTAGGACTCGCCCAGGTACTCGGCATGTTCGAGCAGCTCGTCCCGCGCTACCATCCGGTCGAATTCTTCGCGCGTGATGAAGCGATAGGCCTCGCCGTCAACCTCGTGCCCCCGCATCGGCCGGGTGGTCACCGAAAGCGACCAGCGCGAGTTCGGGATGCGCTTGAGCAGCTCGTCGCAAATCGACGTCTTGCCGGCCCCGGACGGCCCGCTAATCACGACCAACTTGCCCGGACGGTTCGCGTTCATGCAGTGATTTTGACGTGTCTGGCGCCAGGGTCCAGCCACCGTTGGCTGGGAACGACTAGTCGGCCTCCTTGTTGAAGCGCTCCAGCCGCTCGGACAATTCCGCAATCATCTCGTCAGGCATCCCGTTTTTCTTGGCCAGCTCGACGGCCCTGGTCTGGAACTTGACCGCCTCTCTTTTCTTGCCGTTCTCGAACAGCGCCAGGGCGTATGTGTCGAGGACCGCCGCGTTTTCGCCGTTGGTGGCTTCGTTCGCCGCTTCGGCCGCGGTCAACGCGAGCTTCAGGTCGCGTGAAACGACACCTTCCTTGGTGAGGATGTCCCAGGCCAGTTGGTTCATGAGCGAGTCGTTGTCCCGCCCGGCCTCGAGGATCTTCTGGCCCAATTTGGCCGCTTGCTCGTCGTTGCCGGTGGACCGCACGAGCCGGAAATACTCGCGCATGTACTCGCGCTGGGTCCACTCCTTGCGGCGCTGCTCCTGCAGCGGGGCCATACGCTTCCTGGCGGCCGCGAGATCGAATTTGCCTTCTACCACCTGATCAAGGACCTTCTCGAAGTCGGCCATCGGGAGATCGTGCCAGACAATCCGGCCGCGCTGGTCAACAATGAAAGCGTGTGGGATGGTGGCGACGTAGTTGGCGCCCATGTACGCCTCGGAGGTCGCACCGTCCTTATCGATGGCGACGGTGTACTTCATCTTGTCGCCCATCTCCTCACCGAAGTGCTTGACCTTCGCGACACTCTTCTCGTCGTCGGTGCTGACGCCGATGAACGTGACGTTTTTGCTCTTGAACTTACTCTGCATCTCGGTCAGGTGGGGGATGGTGACGTGGCACGGGAGGCACCAGGTTGCCCAGAACTCGACCACGTAGATGTTCCTGCCGTCTGCGGTGGTCACGTCCACGGGTTTGCCCTTGACCCACTCCTTGATGGCCAGAGCCGGAGCCTTATCGCCGAGTTCACCGGCCAGCAGAGAAGCGGCCATGCCGAGCACGACGAGCGCTACCAGGGCGGATCGAATCGCGTTCACAGCCATCTCCCTTGGAGGGTTAGACGTTCGTGTCATGCTACCCCGAACACAATCCGAGCGAATAATGCTTTCAAAACTTCTGAAAGCCACGCGCTGGTTCAACCGGCACTCGTCAGCCTCACGACCCCCGCCCGCCGCTGCTCCGACAGCCCCGCCCAAGTGTTCCGGATCGACACACTGACTTTGAGAGCCGCCCGGCCGACAGCGCGGGGTCGTTAAGCGCGTTTCGACTCGCCGCCGATATGCGGTCGTTGCATGGATCCCGGGAGTCGAGGCTTCTACCAGACCCGGCACCCGGGTGGAGGAAGTTCGTTCTCGCTCTCCATCTCGCGGACGCGGGCTACCCAAGTTTCGTGCCCGGCCTTTGCCTCCGCCAGCGTCGAGAAGCGCTCCCATTCATCGTCCAACCAGCCGCCGGTGACCCTGGTCTCGAATAGCAAAGGGGGGTCGATCTTCGACAAGGTCATGTTCATCCCGAGAAAGGCCGTCACGACCGTGCCGAACTCCACCTCCGTACGCGCTACGCAGCGAATCTTCTCGTATGAAGCCTGATGCCACCCGATCCATTTCGCGTAATCCGGCTCTTCGATGATCTCATCGCCGCGCAGGATATAGTAACGGCCCACCTCGCACCGCCTTTCTCTTCGCCACTGCCAGGGCAGCACCGCCACGCGCCCAAGCCCGCCCACCGGAGGGCCCCCTTACGACGTTGACCGCACGCCTCGGGGCCCAAATCCCATACGTGCTCCCATCGTACGGTACCGCGGCGCGCTGCGCTTTGCGCCGCCCAGTATAGGCTCGGCCCGACCCCGATACCACCGCGCCCCATCACCCGCCGATGTTGCCTGCTTGGCCGCAGCCGGGGCCGCTGCCCGATGTTGCGTTCAGAAGAGCGGTTCGGGCAGCAGGTCCTTGCAACCATCGTCCGGGGGACGTACGGTTCGCGGACGGCCGTTCAGCCAGCGTGCCGGTTAGCTTCGAAGAAAGGGGTCGGCGACTCATGAGATTCAAGTGCGAGCAAGTGGAACAGCTCACCGTCACGCTTGAGAACCGGCCGGGCATCCTGGCCGACCTGTGTGCTCATCTCTCCGACCGCCGTATCAACATCCGGGCGATCGCCGCGCTTGACAGCAGGGCTTCCGGGAGCGCGCGGTTAGTGGTCGACAACCCGCAGTTTACCAAGGAGGTCCTGTCGCAGGCCGGGGTGAAGTTCACCAGCGCGACCTGCCTCGCGGTGGATATGCCCAACAGCCCGGGCGGGTTCGCCCGCATTGCGCGCGCCTTGTCGCTGGCCGGAATCAACATTGACTACATTTACGCCAGCGGGCTGCCGGGGGCTGGCAAGGCGCTGGGCATCTTCGGCGTTTCGGATCTCGCGCGCGCCCTGGCACTCGACTGGGAGAGCTAGCCCGGACTATTCATACCGCAGAGAGCGCGGAGAGCGCAGAGTGTTGTT
>CAZDTB010000374.1:0-4977 GCA_964508075.1 uncultured Planctomycetales bacterium | reverse complement strand
GCTGGAATGCCTCGGGCACCTGTTCCGCACCAAGAGCCCCCCGTTCGTCACGCGTTACGCCGTCTGGCTGATGGGCCGCCGCTCGTACTTCTCCGCCGACAAAGCCCGCCGTGAGCTCAACTGGCAGGTGACAACAACGTACGACGCCGGCGTCCCGCGCACGATCCGCTGGTATCTCCAGCAAGCCGGCAACCGCTCGGCTGCGCGGTGATTGCAGCACGCCCCGGTCTTGGAGAATAGCCCGGATTGCAACCAGACTGCCCCGGGTGGTGCGCCCGATTCGCGGCCGCCTCGAACTCTTCCGGGCCACCCCCACGGGCTTGCCACGCCTTGGCGCTGGCGATATGTTCCATACTGACGCGCCACCAGGAGACTTGGCAAGCGCGGCCGGATTGAGTACGATTCCGCGCGATTTGGCGAGTGGCCGAATTGCTTTGTTTGCAGAGCGAGGGACGGCTCGTACGCCGGCGCCGGCGTGCCGTCCAGGGTCCGAAACGCAAGCCCCCGCTCGAACGTCAGCCCGGAAAACCGGTCACGACGCAACGGCGACCGGCTTGGTTCGGAGAAAGGGTCCCGGTTTCCCTTCGTGGAGGAACGGCACGTGCCCGAAATCGCAGAAATCGAAAGCAAGGTCAAGAAGATCGTGGCCGAACAGATGGGGGTGGTCGAGGAGGAGATCACGCGCGAGACCTCCTTCGTCAACGATCTCAACGCGGACTCGCTGGACACCGTCGAGCTCGTGATGGAGTTCGAGGAGGAGTTCGAGATCAACATCCCGGACGAGGAAGCCGAGAAGATCCAGACGGTCGGCATGGCCGTCGACTACATCAAGGACCACCTCGATAGCAACTAGGCAACCGGCGGGATGAATCCATGGACGAACGTCGGGTCGTTGTGACGGGGCTGGGCGCGGTAACCCCCCTGGCGAGTTCCGTCGCCGGGTTCTGGGATGCGCTCATCGCCGGCCGCTCCGGCGTCCGCCGCGTCAGCCGCTTCGATCCCACCCCGTTCGACGTTCAGATCGGCGGCGAGTGCCTCGACTTCAATGCCAGCGACTTCATCGAGCATCGCCTCATCAAGCGCATGGATCGCTTCGCCCAGCTCGGCTTTGCCGCTGGGAAAATGGCCGTGACCGACGCCAGCCTCGAGAACGGCCAGTTCGATCCGACCCGCGCCGGCGTCATCCTCGGCAGCGGGATCGGCGGCCTCCAGGAACTCGAGGTCCAGCACAAACGCCTGCTCAGCAAGGGGCCCAGCCGCGTCTCCGCCTTTACCATCCCCAAGCTGATGGCCAACGCCAGCTCCGGACACATCTCGATCGAGTTCAACTTCCAGGCCGTCAACACCGCCGTCGCAACCGCCTGCGCCTCCGCCGGCAGCGCCATGGGCGACGCCTTCAACGTGATCCGCCAGGGCCGCGCCGATCTCATGGTCACCGGCGGCGCGGAGGCCGCCCTGACCCCCCTCGGCCTGGCCGCCTTCGCCGCCATGAAAGCCGTCAGTGTCCGCAACGACGACCCCGAGCGCGCCTCGCGACCCTTCGACCGGGACCGCGACGGCTTCGTGCTCAGCGAAGGTGCCGGCGTCTTGCTCTTTGAGGAGTCCGAGCACGCCCGCGCCCGCGGCGCGACAATCTATGCCGAGGTGCTCGGCTTCGGCGCCACCGGCGACGCCGGCGATATGGTCCAGCCCGATCCCAAAGGCCGCGGCGCGGCCCGCGCCATGGCGGCTGCCTTGGCAGACGCCCGGATCAACCCCGACGAGATCGACTACATCAACGCCCACGGAACCGCCACCCCCCGGGGCGATATCGCCGAGGCCATCGCCGTCCGGCAAGTCTTCGGTCCCGCCGCCACCAAGCTCGCCATCAGCAGCACAAAAAGTGCCATCGGTCACACGCTCGGCGCCAGCGGCGGTATCGAGGCCATCGCCTGCATCAAGGCGATCCAGAACAACTGCCTCCCCCCAACCCTCAACCTCGACAATCTCGACCCCGAATGCGCCGGCCTCGATTACGTCCCCAACGTCGCCCGCGATGCCCGCATCAAGACCGCCATGGACAACTCGTTCGGCTTCGGCGGCCACAACGCCTGCATCGTCTTCCGCAGAGTGTAGCTGACCTGAACACGCCCACGGCGCAGGATCACCGCGGCTGTACCACGCGCAGCGCCTCCGCGATCTCTTCATCCGAAATGTCCGCGATCCGCTCCGGGGCCCCCAGACCCCGCAGCAGTACGAAATTCACGGCGCCCCCCCGGACCTTCTTGTCTAACCCGCACGTCTCCGCAACTTCATCTGCCGCGAGCGCCCGCGGTAAACGAGTTGGCAGACCCAGCCGCTCGATGATCGCGGCGATGCGCTCACCAGGCCCGTCCGCGAGCATCCCGCGCATCCGCGCCAGCTCGTTCTCGACCAGCATCCCTAATGCCACGCATTCTCCGTGGCGCAGCTCGTAGCTGAGCAGGTGCTCGAGCGCGTGACCGATCGTGTGCCCGTGGTTCAGAATCATCCGCAGATCGTCCTCACGCTCGTCCCGGGCCACGACGTCCGCCTTGATCGCACAGCTCCGCGCGATCAGCTCTTCCAGCACCTCGGGCTCGCGAGCAACGATTCCCTCCGTGTGTTGTTCGTGCCACTCCAACAGCGCCGGATCGCGGATGACGGCGTGCTTCACGCTCTCGGCCAGGCCCGCAACATGGTCCCGTTGCGGCAGCGTTTCGAGAAAGTCGATGTCGACCAGCACCGCGATCGGCTGATGGAACGCGCCGATCAGGTTCTTGCCCGCCGGATGATTGACCCCCGTCTTGCCGCCAATCGACGCGTCGATCGCCGCCAACAGAGTGGTCGGCATCTGCAGGAAGCGCACGCCGCGCATCCACGTGGCGGCGACGAACCCACCCAGGTCACCGGCCACGCCGCCGCCGAGGGTCACAATCAGATCCCGGCGAGCGATCCCGGCGTTGGCCAACTCGGCATAGAGTCGCTCGGCTCGATGCAGCGACTTGCTCGCTTCGCCGGCGGGAAACCGCAGGACGGTGGGCCTCGTCTCCAGCGCTTCGACCGCACGGTCGAGGTGCAGGTCGGCGACCCGCTGGTCGGCGATCACCGCCACACGCGGCGCGCCTCCCAGGTCGTGAACCAGAGCGGCGAGTTCTCGGCGCGTCCCGGCGCCGATGTGGATCGGATACCCCCGTTCGGGCAGCTCGACGTTCACAATTCGCATGTTCGCTGCTCACAACCCGCCAGCAAACGTCGTGCCAGTCGCCGCACACTACGCGGACACACGCGGCGGGCGCCCTCATTCCGCACGATCTGCCGCGGTCTCATAATAACGTCTATCACGTAACGACAGTCCAGAAATAGGTTTACGTCGCAGCCACCTCGTGAACTAGGGTCCACCGTCCGCGTAGGATATTGACGGCGAGCAACTTTTTGCTATCTTAGGCATTATGGGAAGCACAGTAACCAAAGAGGCCCGCTCGCGAAAGGCCGCCAGGACTGGTTCCGTGACCAAGCGTGCTCGACGGGCCGCTCGGGTCACTCCGATTCGTAACTACCGCTCAGCAGTCAACTTCCTGAAATCCAAGACGAATTACGAGAACATGGTGCGGGTGGGCTATAACTCGTCTAACTTCAATATTTCTCGGATGTTACGGATCCTTTCCCGCCTCGGCAACCCCCATCGGGCCTGCAAGACCGTCCACATTGCCGGCACCAAGGGCAAGGGCTCGACCGCCCACATGGTTGCCGCGATGCTCAAAAAGTCCGGTTATCGGACCGGGCTCTACACCTCGCCGCACTTCCTCGACCTCCGCGAACGCATCAGCATCGATAACCAGCTCGTGACCGAATCCGAATTCGCCAGGCTGATGGCCAAGATCGCCCCGGTCGCCGACAAGCTGGCAAAGGATAAACCTACCTTTTTCGACCTGATGACCACCGCCGCTTTCCTCCACTTCGCGAACAAGAAGGTGGACATCGCCGTCATCGAGACCGGCTTGGGTGGGCGGCTTGACTCCACCAACGTCATCAGACCCGAGGCCTGCGGCATCACCAGCATCAGCTACGACCACATGGCCCAGCTGGGCACCACACTCGAAGCAATCGCCGAGGAGAAGGCCGGCATCTTCAAGCCCGGCGTCCCGGTCATCAGTGCCCCACAGGTCCCCGGCGTCAAGCGCGTGCTCCGCGAGCAGGCCGAGAAAACCGGTTGCCCGCTGTCGTTCATCGGCGGTGAGCTCGAATTCAGCTACCGCTTCGAACGCTCGCGCATCAGCGGCCCGCATACGCGCGTCTGCATGGCCACCCCGAGCACACGTTTCGATCACATTCGCGTGCCGCTGCTCGGCGAGCACCAGGCACACAACTGTGGCGTCGCGCTCGGCATCATCGACGTGCTCCAGCAGCGCGGGATGGAAATCGGTCCGCAGAACGCCATCGACGGCTTGGCCGAAGTCAAGGTGCAGGGCCGGCTCGAGACGATCCGCCAGTTGCCGCACACGATCGTCGATGCGGCCCATAACGCCGCCAGCGTCCGGGCCCTCATGCGGGCAATTGGCCAAAACGTCGGCTACGACTCGATGGTGGTGATCTTCGGCTGTTCAGCCGACAAGGACATCGACGGCATGCTCGAGCAACTCCAAATCGGGGCCGACAAGGTCATCTTCACCAGTACCGGCACGCCGCGCTCGACGGACCCCCATGAGTTGCTGACGCGCTTCCAGGAGAAGTCGTACAAGATGGCGATGGTCGAGGAGACTCTCCTGGGGGCCTACCGAACCGCCTGCAACTGTGTCACGCGGGAGGATCTGGTCTGCATCACCGGCTCGGTTTACCTGGTAGGCTACGCCAAGAAGCAGCTCGGTTCCGACGTCATCCTCTAGCTTCGTTTGCCCCCATTGGCGTCTGAGAGGCGGCGCCAAATCCAGAGATCCGCGGACTTCAATCCGCGCGGCCGACGGTCTGCGAGGCGCAGGT
>CAZDTB010000373.1:0-4980 GCA_964508075.1 uncultured Planctomycetales bacterium | reverse complement strand
ATGCCAGCCGGGACCGCTGCGTTGTTCCCAGCGTCGATGCAGGGGGAGCCGCTGTCAAGGTGGTAGTCGTTATCCTCCCAGGTGCTTGGATCGTCATCGGGGCCATCGGGATCGACGAAGAGGGGGTCAGCGTCGATGTTGCCCTCGCCCGGCCAGCCACCCTGCACGTTGCTGTAGGTGACTGCTGCAGTCCCTGAGATTTCGTCGGGTGTGTTGCCCCAGAGAATGCAGTTGCTAGCTGCCGCGTCGGCAGATTCGGAGCGGAGACCGCCGCCCAGAGCATAGTAGACCCCCGAAACGCTGTTCCCGCTGATCGTGGAAACGTGGACACTAAGCCCGGCGCCCGCGAAGTAGATTCCGCCGCCGCGAGAATCGCGGTTCGACCAAGCGCTGTTCCCGCTAATCTTGCAGCCAAGAAGGGTAAGCTCGCCGCCCGCGCAGCAGATTCCGCCGCCGTAAGCAACACCCTCGCCATATTCCGTGTACGCACTCAGCCTGTTTCCGTAAATCGCGCAGTGACTGATGGTTGGGCTCCCGCCGCTGCTATAGATGCCACCGCCCCAGAGCATAGAGTCGTCGAGCCCGCCCTGCCATTGGACCGTGTTGTCCCTAATCGTCGAGTGGGTGATTGTCGGGCTGCTATTCTCGCAGTAGATTCCGCCGCCGCGCGCCCACGGTGACCTGGCCCGGTTCTCGCTGATCGTGCAGTTGGTGATCGTTGGGCTGGCGCCTGAACAGAAGATGCCGCCACCGAACGATTCGTCCTCTACGTCCCCATTTCTGACCGTGAATCCGTCCACAACGGTTACCTCCGTCTCCCCGCTATGGAAGTAGAACCCACGACCGGCGCCTTGACAGTCGATGATGCAGTTCTCGGGACCGTTCTCACTGCGGACGGTGATCTGCTTCCCGGCGTAGTCCATGTCCCGGTTGCCGTCGCCGGTGTACGTTCCGTCCAGCGCCAGAACCGTATCGCCGTCCACGGCGGTGTCGATCCCCTCCTGAATCGCGTCGAACGGGTGCTCTGCCGAGCCGTCCTCCAGCGGATCACTGACCGACGGATCGCCGGGGCCGGGATCGTTCGGAGCATCGTCGTCCACGTACCAGGTGGTTTGAGCTTGGGCAGTCGATGTCAGCAGGACGCCACCAGCGAGCAACGCGACGAGCACGCGAGCGTAAGCACGAGCGGACATGATTCTCTCCTCGTTCAGTGCGATGCGCTCCGTCCCTCCGAGCCGCCGCATCCCACCTGAGACTTGATCGTACGGCTGCATGATACCGGAATCGGCCGGGAAAAGCGATACCCAGGACCCCGGATGCAGAGCCAGCCCCGTTCCATTGGGGGGACCCGTTAGGACATGGTGCCCCGGCAGCGGTTCCCCGGGACGATCTGCCCGGACACTCACCTTGGGACAGCCCACCGAACCCCCAGAAACACCCCGGACGGGAATCTCGACGTTCCACCGCCGCCGTTGGTGCAGCGTGGCTGACGCGGCAGCCGAACGAATGCTTGGGGATTCGGGGAGGCGAGGGTTGATGCTGCGCGGAAACCGGCCGGGATCGTTGTTCCGGAGGCGGCGGTAGCAGGATTGGCAGGTTGGAGCGGCCAAACGGGCGGATTCACCGCGAGAGGGATCGTTCTCGCTTGGATCGGGCAGCTCGCCTTGGTACGATCGGGGTTGAGGTTCGGTAACTGGAAGATGTCGGTTGTTGCGAAAGAAGAGGGGAACCCTGATGATTCTGCGTACACGCTTGGCGACTTTCTGTCTGATTGGCGTTGGCATCGTACTTCTGTTTGGCACCCCCGCCGCGCGGGCCCAGAGCGGTCTGATCATCGATCATAACTGCACCGATCTGAGCAAGGTGTCGGCGTACTGGATCGACCAGGCCAAATCGCTCACGATCCACTACGCCCATACATCGCACGGCAGCCAGGTCAACAGCGGAGCGGATCGGCTCGAATTGGACTACCCGTTCTACAGCATCGCCCGCCGCACCAGTTCGACCGAAGGGCTGCCCCCCGAGGAGGATCCCCCCGCGCTGCGCATGTACGACGGAAACCCGCCCGAGACCTACATCACGCCCGAGGACTATTGGTCCACCGTGGACGGCTGCAACCGGACGCGCGCCGTGGCCGATACGGGCAACTACGATTTCTCGATGTGGTCGTGGTGCGGGCAGGTTTCGTCCGCGAGCGAAGCGTGGATACTGGACTACCTCGACACTATGGCGCAGTTCGAGGTCGAGTATCCGGACATGCGCTTCATCCTCATGACCGGGCACACCGACGGTTCGTACGTCGACGGAAACCTCAACCAGCGCAACCAGCAGATCCGCGACTACTGCGTCGCCAACGACATGGTTCTCTTCGACTTCGCGGACATCGAAAGCTGGGATCCGGACGGCGTCTGGTACCTGCCGCTCGGCTGTGACGACTATGGCAACTACGACGGCGGCGACTGGCCCGCCGAGTGGTGTGCGGCCAATCCCGGCAGTGACCTGTGTGCATCTTGTTCGTGTGCGCATTCGCAAGCGCTGATCTGCAACCTCAAGGGCCGCGCCTTCTGGTGGATGATGGCCCGCCTGGCCGGCTGGGTCGGCTCGCCGATCGGCGACGTCGACAACGACGATGACATCGACCTGGTGGACCTCGCCATTCTGCTGAGCGTCTACGACCAGTGTGACGGAGACTCCGGGTACGACCCGCGCGCGGACTTCGATGGCAACGGCTGTATCGATCTGACCGATCTCGGCGCGCTGCTCGCCGACTACGGCTACGGCATCCAATAATCACCGATATAGATTCACGTACCTCAGGAGTGCCGCGCGGCCGGAAACCTCGCAGGCCGCCACTTCGCCGGAGGGTTTCCGCGTTCCGCGACCTGCGAGGTCATCGCTGGCGGTGTACCACGGTTCGTCTGGCTTAAGCAGGTTGGAAGCATGCGATCACGGCCAGGGAAGATGTCGTTCCATCTTCCGGTCACTCGCATACAGTCCCGTAGGCCGCCAGCAGCGCCGCCAGATCGGACAGATCTACATCCCCGTCGCCATCCAGGTCGCCGTCTTCGTAGGTCATGCCGCTGGTCTCGCCGTAGTGCGCGAGGAGTTGGGCCAAGTCGGACAGGTCGACGTCGCCGTCGTCGTCGAGGTCGCCGGGGCAGAGCGGGGTGACGACGGCCGCCCAGAGCTCGATGTCGTCCAGGTTCCAGCCGGGATACTGGGTCGTGTCGTCTGTGGGGCCCATGGTCCAACGGATGTAGACGGTTGGCTGGCCATCGGCGACGGCGGAGATATCGAGGGTCACTTGGGTCCAGGAGGAGTCGGAGATCGTGGTATCCGGGTTCTCCCAGAGCGTGCTCCAGGTCGAACCATCGTTTGAGCCCTCCACACTGGCATAATCGAACGGCGTCCGTTCGACACCCAGCCAGCGCCAGAAACGGAGCTCCGTTTCCAGCAGGTAGCGGCAGTTGATCGGCGTTGTGGTGAGGCAGTACGGCGGCATGTTGTTGGGGTAGTCGCCGTTCAAGTTATAGCCGTAGACGTTGTTGCCGGTGTAGCCCGCGGCCGGGTCGCCGTAGTGGCTGCCGCCGCCGGTAGGCTGCCCGAAGGCCCACTGACCTTCGGTAGACCAACCGGGATCGCTGTCGAGCGGGAAGCTATAAGCGAGCTCGGGATCAGGCAGAACCACCTCGATGGAGATCGTCGCGACATTTGAATCGCTACCCTCGGGGGGGTCGCCGCCATCATTGGCCATGAACGTAAAGCTGTCGCTGCCGAGGAACCACTCGGCCGGCGAGTAGACGACCTGGTTTCCACCGTCGACGAGTGTGTAAGGCACGGTCTCGATGGGCCCGGCGCCGGGATCGCTCATCTGTCCGTGTCCCGCGAGCAAGACAATGATGAAGTCGAGGCTCGGCGGCTCGGGCAGCCCATCGTCCGTGGCGACCAGCGTGACGGCCACCGACGTATGGGCAACCGTCGAAGCACTGGCGTCCTCAGCCACGGGAGGATACGCGCACGGGTAGCTGGCCGAGAGGTCAGACTCGATGAAATCGGCTGCGAGGCCCTCGCCCTCAGAGAGGCCCACGATCGAGGAAGAGGAGTCGATCCCTAGCCAGGTGATGCGGATCTCACCGTTGAAGAGCATCTCGAACTGGAAGCTGTTGCTGTTGCTGGTGCCGTACTCGGGGACGTTTTCATAGGTGACGACGGCGCGATCTTCGAGCTGTCTCCAACTCACGCTACCACCGGCGCTGGGGTTCAGGTCATCGAACAGCGCCGAGATCCGCGGCAGGCCGAAGTGATCATCCAGCGACTGGCTGTAATCATTGTCGCCAGCGGTGAACGTGATGTAACCGTTGCTGCCGACGTAGAAGTCGGTGCAAGCCACGCCGTAGAGCTGCACGGCTTCGCCGCCGTCCAGGTAGACCTGCTGGTAACTATCATCCCCGAGGGAGATCGGCGTGCCGCCGCTCGGATCAGTCGGGAACTCGTCGGCGGGTTCGCCGCACCGGCGGTAATGGTCGCTGGAGCCGTCCGGAATGAAGGTGACGGTGGAGTTCTCCAGGTCAAAGCCGACGACGAATTCTTCCGTGAAGTAATCGGTCAGGTCAATGGTGGTGAAGCTGCAAGTGTCGGAGAAACCGCTGTCGCCGCACCCGTTGTTCGCCCGAACGTGCCAATAGTGCAGCGTGTCGGGCTCGAGGTAGAGGTCGACCGTGTGACTGGTCTCGGTCACGGTCGCGGCGTAAACGATGTTAGTGAAGCCGGGGTTCCGGGCGATCTCCAGGTCGTAGTCTATTGCCTGAGGCGATGGTTCCCAGACGAGCGTCGGCATGCACGGGACGTCCACCGCACCGTCCGGCGGGCTGGTCAGCACCACCTCTCCCGGGAGGGCGTCGGCGAGGCGCAAATCGACCGACGTTGAGCGTTCAACCGTCTCCGTGGTGCCGGTGATCTCGATGGCGTACGAGCCTGGCG
>CAZDTB010000372.1:0-4986 GCA_964508075.1 uncultured Planctomycetales bacterium | reverse complement strand
CTCGCCTGTGGCCCCACGGGCGAGACGCCCGTGCCACCCGGTTTTGATAGGCGCTGTTAGCGAAGCCGTGGCAGAAGGACAGGTGATACACACTGTCAAAACGGAACATACTCGGACTCTGCCACAACTTCTGTAGTAACAACACTCTGCGCTCTCCGCGCTCTCTGCGGTATGAATAGTCCGGGCTAGGTTCTGGACGATCAGGGACGCTTCCGTTCCAGCTCGCCGATCCGGTCCGTCACCAGCCGGCGCTGGGGATGATCCGCCGGCAGGTTTCGCGCAATCGTGCGTAACCGCCGCAAGGCTTCCGTGGTCCGACCGTTCAGAGCGTACGCCTCAGCGAGATTGATCTGCGTCCGCAGGTCGTTCGGCCGCAGGTCAAAGGCCCTCTGTGCGTGGTGCAGCGCCGCGGCGGGATCACGGTCCGAGAGCAGCCTCACCATGTTCGTGTGCACCTGCCAATCACCGGGATCGAGTATCAGCACGCGCTGGTAGACCTCGAGCGCCGGCTGCTCGCGTCGGTTCAGCAGGAGCGCTTCGGCGTAGGCTTTCAACGCCGCGGCGCTGTTCGGCGCGAGTTGGGCGGCCTGCTCGCAATGCCGAAGCGCCTCGTCCGGGTGTCCCAACTCGATCAACAGCCGGCCCAACGCCAACCGCAGACTCGGGTCGTCGGGTTGTTGCTCGACCTGAGTCCGCAACTTCGCGGCGCGCGCCTCTCGGCCTTGCATGTCGCCGCGCAGGCGCGCCGCCCGGCGCTGCGTGGCCGTGTCGAGGGGGTCGAGCAGGAGCGCATCTTCAAAGGACTGCAACGCGCGTTCTTCGTCGCCGCGCAACAGGCAAACCGTGCCGAGCTGTCTGAGTGCATCTGGGAAGCGTGATTCAACGGCCAGGGCCTGGTTGAGCAAGCTTTCGGCTCTGGCAAGCATCTGCCGCTGTTGCTGCCGGAATTGCTCGGCGCGGCGGAGCAAGCTGTCGTGTGCGTTCGTGTCTCCGGCCTGGGCTGCCTGGTTCGCCGCCGCGAGGGTTGTGTCGATGACCGGGGTCACCTGTTGCGCGTAGCGGACGATGATGCCTGCCAGGGCGCTGTTGAGGTGGGCGTTTGTCGGGTAGGTCTTCAAGTCGGCTCTGAAAAGCGTCTCGTTGTTCTTCCAGTCGCTGTTGCGCACGACAGTCCGCAGCCCGAGCGCGACAACCAGCAGCACTCCAAAGAGCCGTAGCAGGTTCGCCCGCTGGTGCAGCGCTCCGTCTGGCCGGCAGTATCTTTGCCAGAACCAGACGACCGCGACCGCCACTGCGAGCAACGCGGGCACCGACGGCCAATACATCAGCCGTTCCGCCAGCGACACGCCGATCAGCAGCAGTGTGTTCGAGATCAGCGCATAGCTTGCCAGAAACATCGCCGCCAGCATCGCCAGCCGGCGCCACGTCGCCGACCGGCGCCCATAGCCGATCAGCGCCGCCAGCAGCCCCGCCGACGTCAAGACGCCGACCAGCGTCAGCAACTCCGGTCCCCGGCGCGGATCGAAAACCGCCACCCCATAGTCGCAGCTCAACCGGCTGGGCAGCAGCAGAATCCGGGCGTAGTGCCCCAGGATCGTCACCGGTCCGTGCAGCCGCGCGGCCAGGCCGGCGTCGTGTAGTGGGACGAACAGCAGGCTGATCAGCTTGTCCCGGATAAAACGCTCTTCCAGCGCCACGTAACGCAGCGGCAAGTAAGCTACCAGCGGTGCCAGCAGTAGTGCCGCCCGCGCGAGCCACCAGCGCAGCGGCAAACGCCGCTCGCGATTCACCCAATAGAGGACTACCAGCGCCACCGCCGGAAAACACACCGCCGTCTCTTTTGACAGCAGCGCCGCGAAAAACAGCGGCCCGGCCAGCAGCGTACGCTTTACACCCGCCGGCCGGCCGCGCGGCAACAGGGTCAACAAACCCAGCAGCATGAACCCCGCCGCCAGGATCTCCCCGCGCCCGACGATTCCTGCCACCGCCTCGCTGTGAACCGGATGGACGGCGAACAGTACCGCAGCGACTCCCGCGATCGCCTCGTCCTCAAATAGCCGCCGCGTGAAGCTCCACACCAGCAGGCATACCGCCGCGTGCAGCAACACGTTTGCAACGTGGTACCCCAGTGGCCGGGCCTCATGCAGAGCGTAATTCAGGGCGAAGCTGAACAGCGTCAGGGGCCGATACAGCCGGTCGCGGGCCGGATCGGCCAGCGGCTCGTCTTCGGCCCGCTCGCGCCACCAGTCGGTCAGCCAGATTTCACGGAAATCCGTCAGCGACCGAATGCGCGGGTTCGCCCGCACGATCGAATTGTCGTCGTAGGTGAATTCGTTGCGGACGCTGTTGGCAAAGCACAGCAGCCCGAGCAGCAGCGCGACCGCGGGCCAGCCCAGTCGCCGAAATGTCATCCGCCGTGGCTCAGCGGCCGACGGACTCATCGGTCACAGCGACGTTGTTGTAATCCAGCAGCGTGCCTTTGGCTTTCTCGAGCAGAACGACCGCGACGTTGTAGTCCGTCACGACCTGCAGCAGCACGCGGCGGGTGTTGGCGAGCTGCTCGATCGCGCTCAACTCGGTCTCGAGATAGTTCGGGCCGACGTTCTCCGCCCGGGCCTGAAACGCCCGCAGGTTGCCGTTCGCCGCCTTCACCGCGTCCAACTGCGGCGGGATCTGCTCGTAGCGCACGTTCAACTGCCGCACCGCCGCGTTGACCTCGGTCACGACCAGATCGAGCGTCTGTTGCGATTGCACCACCGCCTGATGCTCCTGACTGCGTGCCCGATACCACGCCGCACGCGCTCCGCGATTCCCGATCGGGTACGAGAAGTTCACCGAAACGGAGTACGACCGAAAGCGGTTGGTGGTCATGCTGTCGAAGCTGTTGTCGGCGTTGCCGCCGATCCCCTGCACGTCGTATTGGAACGTCAGATCGAGTTGCGGCAGCGTCTCGTTCTTCGCCCGGTGCGTCTGGATACGGGCCTGCTCGATTGCCAGTCGCGCCTGGTGGATCTCGCTTCGTTCGTCCAGTGCCGTCCGAACCTCGGCGAACTGGTCCAGCACGATCGGGGCGGTGAAGGGCGTCTCGGTCGGAATAATCTCGAAATCGTCCGAGAGTTTGAAATCCGGGTCGTTCAACAGGTTTTTGAGCTGATCCTCGGCGTCGCGAATCTGCTTGAGCGACTCGATGTACTCCACCCGACGGCTTTGCCAGCGCGATTTCGAGTTGTTCACCTCCACCGGCGTCGTGTCGTGTTCGCGCCGGTCCTCCATACTCTGGTAAGTGACCCAGTTCTGCGCGACCGTCTCGGCCAGCGCCATCGTGTTGCGCCGTGTCGCCACCAATTGCCAGTAGGCCTGCTCGACGCTCAGCAGCGTGTCGCGCACCCGCTGAATAAACATTTCCCGGCTGATCTGTACGTCCGCCCGCGCGATGTTGATCGCGGCCCGGTTGTAGTCCAACCCGAACCTGCGCAACAGTGGCTGCGTGAACGACGCCGTGAACGTCGTGTCGTATGCCGGGTTCAGCGTCGCGAACGCCAAATCCGTGAATGTGCGCGACTGCCCGACGCTGGTCTGCACCTGCATGCCGGTCGGCAGCAGCTGGCGAATCCCGCCTTGGTACTGGCGAAAGTCGCTCTGGTTGCTCATCAACTGGGATGAGGTCGCCTGGTCGGTGTTGGCGTGGGTGAAATCGAGGAAGAAAACCGCGTCGAACGCCGCCTCCGCCTCAACCAGGTTCGCCCGGCTGATCGCCGGCCCGTAGGCCTCCCGCCGAATCGTGTAATTGTTCTCGATCGCCCGTCGCAGGCACTCGGCCAGGCTCAGCTCGACCTGCTGCGGCCGGTGAAGCTCCGTCAGGTATTCGCGCGCCCGCTGGACCACGCGTTTGTACTGGTTGACCACCCGCGCTTCCCGCGCGGTCTCTTCGATCCTCGACAAGCGGTCGGCGAAGATCTGCTCGGCTTCGGACGGGTCCGGGATCTCCGCCAGGATATCCGCCGGGACCGGCACTTCGTCAACCTTCGGCTCGGTCGTCAACGACGCCCGTTTGGTCTCTTCCGACTGCGAACCGGCCAGTTGAATCCGGGCGCGCTCTTGCCTCGAGTGTTCCCGGCTGCGTTGCCCGGCCTCCGCATGGCTATCCTCAACCTCCTGCTGATGCTCCACCAGCATTCGATCACGATACGCCGAGATCGGTTCGTCAACCTCGGCCTGGTCGGTTTGGCAGCCGATCAGCGCGGTCAGCGCAAACACGCCAAACGTCGCGCCGGCCGCTGCCCTCGCGCATCGTCGCAGATATCTGTCGTAGTCCACGATTGACCCTTCTTGATTCGCCGCGCCGGACGCCCTCGTCACGGACCGAATCATAGGAACGGCTCGGAACAGTGTCAAACCGCGCTGGTTACCACGCCACACTTGTCGGTGAACGCCATTCGTGCCGAGCACCCCACCGCTGGCGGTCGCCCGCCACCAGCAGGATTCGCCCGAAAAAGCCGCTTATTCCGCTGGGAACCCCTCCGCAGGGGTGCAAAAAGTGGTTCATCCGGGAATTCCGGGGATGAAAGGAAACCGCCAAGACGCCAAGAGCGCCAAGGTGATCGTTAGTAACGGCAAACGGCTAGGTCTCCGTGGCTGCGGTGTGCGCTCGAGGCACGTGGACAAGTGAATCCACCCGTTTGCATCCTTGGCGCTCTTGGCGCCTTGGCGGTTCAAGACGCCACGGCAGTTCCCGGGAAACCTCGGATGAGCGCAAAAAGTTGGGCCGGCGGTCGGGACGTGCGGGGGGGAACACGTGCTCCGACGCAGTCCGGCCCGAGGTCTGGTAACCGGTCTGGTTCGTATCGGCGACAACCTTAACGGCGGCCGCTCGCTTCCGCAACCCCTTCCCGAGCAAACTCGGAAGAAAAGGTCTCGCTCCGCTCCGGTGCAGCCGCCCGGCTAGCCGCGCCGATAACTGGGGATCCAGGATTCGAACCTGGACTA
>CAZDTB010000371.1:0-5004 GCA_964508075.1 uncultured Planctomycetales bacterium | reverse complement strand
AAGTCCCACTGGCCGTCCGTGTAGTATTCCGCAGTCCAACCGTGGCCGGCGGATGCATACACGGTGACGCCGGTAAGCGCCCCGATCGGCTGCCGACCGGCCTGGACCGTCGGACCACCCCGGCCGGTCGCGGCGCCGTCATCCTTCGGTTGGTCAATCGACTCGGGCTGTTCGGCCGGTTCGGATGCGCCGGCGTAGTCCGGCAAGTTCGGACGCAGCAGGAACAGCTCGAGCGTTCCGTAGGGCTGATCCACTCCGGCGCGAACGCGGGTCCGTGTGCCGCCGAAGGCGGGGTCGTCGGCAAAGGGACTGCCCAGGCCGTAGGAGACGGTCTCCTGGTCCAGCGGCGAGAGTTGCCAATCTCCGGTCTCGGCCGGAACGGTGAGATTAATCTCGAGGATGTTTCCGACCCATTGCGCGCTGTCCAGAGTCGTCCCGGGCGGCAGCAGCCACTGGCCGGCTTCATTATGCAGTTCGGTGGCGCGCGTGACGATCAATCGGACTACCTCGGCGGCCGCCGGCGAGCCGACACCCAACTCCTGATCGTCAGCGACCGCCGCCAAGGCGCGCTGGCGCTCGGGATCTCCGGTATCCGCGACGGTCGGGCGCGCGAGGGTCAGCAAGAAACCGCCCACCAGCAGAACCGCCAGTTTGAATTCGCCTGTACGTTGCATTTTGCTCTACCCCTCAGGTAAGCGTGGACCGATCGGACAGGTCGGTGAACACACGGCCATTGCCCCCGTACCCACGGCGACGGGCGCGCACAAGCGCCCCGTGAACGCTTATACGCAGTGTACTTCATGCGCGGGGGTCGATACAAGCGAAGACCGGGCGGGTTGCCGGGTGGCCAGGCAAACGCCCGATAACTGGGCCGACTGCACACCGGCGCTGGAATTCTGCGCGTGTCTGAGGCCGGACAATTCCGTGCGCTGCGCACGACTCACGCTTTCGACAGCGGCGTCAACACGGATTTCGGCGAAACCTGTGAACAAAGTCACCATCCGGCTCGTCAGAACCTATGGATGAACGGTGTTTACGGCCGTTCCGCGAAATGGAGTCGTGCCGATGCTTCCAACCAGCCCACAACTGCTCGAAGCAATGTTGCTGCTGCTCCTCGTGAGCGACTTGGGCAGCCGGCTGGTTATCCGCCAGCCGGAGCCGCGACGCTGTGCAGCCGTGCGTCCCGCCCGGCGCCCACGCGCACGGCCTCAACGGTTGGCGATCAAGCCCTTGTTGTCCGTGAGAACGGCGCGCTAGTCGGCCTCCGCCAGCTCATTGAGGAACGGCAGCAGGATCTCACGTCGGATCTGGCGCGTGCTCCGCTGACGGTCGTCCTGTCTCGTGAGCTCCTCGTCGACCGAGTCGAACAACGATGAGTATGCAAAGACACAGAAGTTGCCGGTCTTCTCGTGGGCGATCTCAATCTGCTCTTTCACCGCCTGCGTGGCGTCTTCGGTCGACTTGCCCGGGTGGCGTCCGAACCACAGCCCCGGCACGATCGGCACGCCCGGCTCGCCGGCCAGCCACGGGTCAATCCGCTCCGAGAATTCGGCCGGGCTGTCCGTGTAGTTCATCAACAGGACGACGTCGATGATGCCATCGTCCATCCAGCGGCGACCGTCCTGGAAATGGTGCAAGGCATTCTCGCGGACCGAGCCGACCGAGGCAGACAGCACTGCACGCGGTCGGGTGCGACGCATCATGGCGTGGATGTCGGCCACCAGCTTCGTGACCTGATCGGTTCGCCACTGGTTCCAGGCTTCCTGGTCGTCGTCGGGCGCCAAGCCGGTTTGTTGCTCGTAGAGCGCCAGCGTGCGCTCATCGTGCGGATAGTCCGGGATCTTCTCGCCCCGAACGACCGGCTCGTTAGGAAAGCGGATGTAATCCATGTGCAGACCGTCCACGTCGTAGTTGGTGACCAGCTCCTGGAAGACTTCCACCAGGTACGCGCGCACCTCGGGCAGACAGGGATTGACGCTGGCATACCAGCCGCGCTTGGTGTCGCCGACTTGATGCAGCAGCGGCTGACGGTTGCCGTCCCGGTCGTACCAGAACCACTCGGGGTGCGTGAAGTACAACTGATTCTCGACGCCCGGCTCGCCGGGACCGCGCCAGGCCGGCATGACGTTGACCCAGGCGTGGAGTTCCACGCCGCGGTCGTGGGCTCGTTCCAGCGCCAGGGCGAGCGGGTCATAGCCCGGGTCCTGATAGTCGAGCTGCTCAGCCCACGGCTCGATCTCAGAGGAGTAGAACACAGTCCCGTTGCCGCGGACCTGAAACAGGACGGCGTTGAAGCCGGCGTCGGCGCAGTTGTCGATGATGCGGGTCACGTCGTCGGCCGTCTTGTAGTCGAACCGCGTCACCCAGATCGCCCGCATGGGCCCGCTCACGCGCGGCCCGGTCTGACAACCCGAGGACGTCACCAGAATGGTTGCCAAGGACAGACCCCCTACGACTCTCAACAGTGCGTTTCCGTTCACGATCGGCCTCCTCGATCCGTTTGTTACGTGCAGCACATTGCTTGTGGGACAGGCTTGCAGCCTGTCAAACTATAGCTGTGGGACAGGTTTGTAACCTGTCTTACCTGACCAGTTGAAAACCGGTCCCACAGTTCAAGACACAACCTCTAGGCAGCTTCAGTTCGTCGCCGCGCTAGCAGGTAGCCCCAGATGAACGCGACGCTGCTGCCGAGCGGGGCGTACCAGGGCCAGGCGACGGTCAGGTACGTCGGGTTGCCGTCCGCGTCCGGCTCGCCCTTCCAGTAACCGTAGTAGTTCAGCCACAGCATGAATGCCAACCCCGCCAACAGGATCAGCGTCTTCGGCCAGTCGGCCGGTTCCTTGCTCAACTGCCAGATCCACACGATTAGAAAGGCGACGGCGAAGACCGAGCAGACCACGTGCGTCCAGGGTTGGTGCCAGACCAGCGCGAAGACGCACACCGCCGACAGTGGGCCGGAGTACATGAATCCGCGCCCGTCGATCTTGAGTGGGAGGAACGACAAAGCGAAGCCGGCGAGCAGCGCCCCACCGACGTACCCCGCCATCGCCAACCCGAGGTCGAGAATCGAGGGGTAGAAGTCGGATACGATCCGGGCCAGATACGCCATCAGGCTGAGGACGACGCCCCAGAACAGCACCATCAGCCGGCCGACGAGCACGGAACGCTTGTCCTCGGTGGTGGCCTCACGGTTCTCGGCGAGCTCCTCGACGTTGCCCGAGAGCGAGACCTCGACGCCGCGCTTGCGCAGATAGCGTTCGCGCAGCGGGTTATAGAACGCGGACATACCCGTCTGGCTCAGCGCGGTCAGGATCCCCATCAGGCTGGAGATCGCCGCCGCGAAGACGCCCGCGATGATCAGGCCCTTCAGGCCACTTGGGATGACCTCGACGATAAAGATCGGGAAGATCCGATCGCCCTTCGGGGCGTACAGATCCGCCGCCTCGCCGCTGAGCGGGTTGGCCTGGTAGTAGACGAACAGCCCCACGCCGACCAGCATCACGGTGATGGTCACGACCTGGCTGACAGTGCTGCTGATGATCGCCCAGCGAGCATCGCGCATGTTCTTGCAGCAGAACATACGTTGAGCGAGCAGTTGGTCGGTGCCATACGCCCCGAGACCGCCCCAGGTGCTGGCGATCGCCGCCGTCCAGATCGTGTACGCCCGCAACGGGCTCGTGCTGAAGTCAAAGAAGGTGAACTTGCCCCAGATGCCCGACTCCTTGGCCGCCCAGCCGACGTTGAAGAACTCCCCCCAACCGCCGGCCAGGTTATGCACCGCCGTTCCCAGTGCCACGAACGCGCCCAGCAGGAAGCACAGGAACAAGATCACGTCGGTCCAGATCACGGTGGTGATGCCGCCGATCAAAGTCCAGCCCACCGACACGACCGCGATCAGAATGATCGCCCACGCCAGCGGGTTCAGCCCCAGTGTCGCAGACAGCCAGGTCAACTGGTCGTTCAGGACGACGATGACCACTTCGGCCGTCAGGTAGACGCGCGCCGACTGCGCCAGCATCCCACCCAGCGTGAACAGCACCGTGGTCATCGACCGCACGTGCCCGCCGAGCTGGTTGCCCATATAGTCATACGGGCTGTAAATCTCGCGCTTGTAGTAGGCCGGCACCAGAATGTACCCGACCAATATCCGCGCGAAGAACGACCCGAAAACTCCCAACTGCAAGTAGGTGAAGTTACCCCCCATCTTGAACACCACGAACGGCACGCTGATGAACGTCAGCGCGCTGATCTCGGTCGCGATGATCGACCCGCTGACGGCGTACCACGGCAGCTTGCGTCCGCCCAGGAAGAAATCGCGGATCGTGGCCTGACGACCCGCCATCTTCGCGCCCAGCCAGGTGGTGAACGCCAGGTAGCCCACGACGATCAACCAGTCCACCGAGGTGAACTGCGCGCTGATTCCGGCGAGTATCGTGTGGCTCATGAGTTCTCCGCTTCGAGGATCCGCGCGACGTGCCCGTGGTGTTGTGCGAGGAGTTTCTCCGCCTGTTCACGCTCGACTTTCCTGGCGTGCATAACCAGCGCGGTCTTGACGTGACCGCCGGAGCGTTCGAGCAGCTCGGCCGCCGCCGGGCGCTCCAGACCGGTCACGGTCTGGATCATCCGCGTGCCGCGATCGACCAGCTTACGGTTCTTGCTGGTGTCCATGTCGACCATCAGGTTCTCGTAGACCTTGCCGATCCGTACCATGCTGATCGTGGTGATCATGTTGAGCACCATCTTGGTGGCGGTGCCTGCCTTCAATCGCGTGCTGCCGGTGATCGCCTCGGGACCGACCAGCACGCGGATCGAGACGTCGGCCTCGTCCGGCACGTGTTCGTCCAGCACGCAGCCGAAGAAAATCGTCTTGGTTCCTCGTGCTTTGGCGCGCGCGATGGCACCGTGTACGTAGGGCGTCGTCCCGCCGGTGCTGATGCCCATCACCACGTCGCGGGGACCGATCTTCAACTCGTCCATATTGGCGGCGCCGTCTTCGGGATAGTC
>CAZDTB010000370.1:0-5007 GCA_964508075.1 uncultured Planctomycetales bacterium | reverse complement strand
CATACGTCTCGTCGCCGTAAGTGACCTTGACCAAGCCCACTGAGGCGGGTTGGCTGCTCATCGGCTCGTCGCTGAGCGCGCGCTCCAGTTGCGCCGGATCGCTGAACACGCGATAGGCCACGCTCGCATCTGCCCGGCCGGCCGGCTGACCCGCGAATACCCAGGTGGCGTTCTCCCGTCCCGACGGGGACAGCGACACCTCGACCGCCGACTTCAGCGCCGGGTCGTCATCCTCAATGACCCGCCGCGACCAGACGCTATCCGGCAGGTAGCGCTCCACGCGAATCCGCGTCTGGCCCAGTTCCAACACCGGCGCCGCCGGATGGTCCACCGCCTGAAAGCCCCGAAACGCCGACGCGTCCAGATCGATGGCGGCCGTCGTGCCGCCCCGGCGATCCACGATCGTCAGCGTATCCTGCGGAATGTCGAAGAACTTGACGGTCTGCCCCTCGGCAACGATGACCTGGCCGTCAACACCAAGCTGCTGCGTCAGCAGCGCGCCGCCCAGCGTCACCAGAATTGCCGTATGCGTCACCACGAAGCCGACTTGCCGTTTTGAGAACGGGTACCGTAGCAGCACGGCCGCGGCGACATTGATGCACAGCAGGGTGATCAGTATCTCGAACCACCACGCCCCGTAGAACGTCCGTAGTGCCCACTCGCTCCCGTGCAACGACTCGAAGACCGTTGCACACGCCATGGCCACCAGCAGGAGGAGTAGCAGCAAGCCGGCGAACCAGAGCGACCCGGCCGCTCGCAGGATGGGGCGGATTGCGTTCATTGAGTCATGTTATGCGGGCTCGCAGCCGTCGGCAAAGTCACAAGTAGCGCTTCTCCGCCCTAGTGACCGGACGCTCTCGGGCGGATCGCGATCGGCTCGCCGGCTGCCGATCCGATCCGCGGCTGTCTGCGAGCGCTCACGGACCCCAGAAGAAGCGCATCCTGACGGGCGCGCTTTTGCTTCCGGGAGCGTGTATCTGTCGGCACGCGTGCTAACTTTTCTCGGTGCTGAAGGAGATGTGCATGACGAAGTCGCCGGCGTCTGAGCTGAATGGGACCGCGATCCAGGCGGATTTCGTAGGATAACGCATCTGGTAGTCACGACCTTCGATCACGGTCGGCAGGCTGAGCTGGGGAGGCGGGTCCAGGTCGAACTTGGCCTTCGCCGACCCCGCGACCATGTTTGCCAGCTCAGCCAGTGCGTCGGTGACCTCGCCGCTTATCTCGGTAAGGTCAGTAGAGAGAAAGCGCCCCGCCAGCGTCAACGCGGTGCTGCGGGGGAAGACCAGGGCCACTACCCCGCTGGCATCCCCGCTGATGCCGATAACTGACGTTAGTGCCCCATCCTGACGTTCAAACCCAGCGCTGCTGACCCGCAGCTGCTTTCGCTGCAAGCCCGTATCGAGCATCGTCTTAAAGACGTGGCAGATGCTCTCGATGAACGGGTTGATGTACTCGGCTTTCACGTCGAGTCTCTCCCCGCTGAAGGGACACCGGTGTACTTACTGTGCAGATAGAGATCGGCCAATCGCCGCAAAAGCTTCAGTGCCACCCGTCCTGGCCCGCCCAATCTGCCTCACAAAAACCGGCGACTCAGCCCGTCCAGAGCCCTCGCATCGGACCGATAACAACGCCCAACCCCCCCGCCCGACGCTCCTGCCGCCGTCACTCGCAGGCGGTCCCGTACACGGCGAGCAACGCGGCCAGGTCGGAGAGATCCACGTCACCGTCCCCGTCCAGGTCGCCGTCTTCGTAGGCGGCGCCGCTGGTCATGCCGTAGTTGGCCAGCAATTGAGCGAGGTCGGCAAGATCGATGTCGTTGTCGCCGTCCAGATCGCCGAGGCACTCGCACTCGTCCGGAATGCCGTTGTTGTTGACGTCCTGGCTGGTCCCGTCGGCGATGTCACATTCGTCGGGCACCTGGTTGCCGTTGCAGTCCGAGCACCAGGCGCTCCCATCGCAATCGGCCAGGTCGTCCGCGTCGGCGATGCCGTTGTCGTTACAGTCGGTCAAGCTGAAGTTCAACGCCGCGAAGGCGTCGAGGATTCCGTAGCCACGGACGTAGAGCGGATCGTAGGTCCCGTTGGCCACGTAATCCTGGGCGGTGTAGAAAAGCTGAGCACGCATCTGGTTTACCGACCACTCCGGATGCGCGCCGACCAGGCACGCCGTGGCACCGGCCACTAACGGCGTCGAAAGCGACGTACCGTTGGCATACGCGTATCCACTCGTGTCGTAGGGCCAGACGGTGACCGTGTCCACGCCCTGGGCCAACAGCTCCGGCTTCACGCGGCCGTCGGCGCTCGGACCGTCCGAGCTGAAACCCGCAATCTCGCCGGTCGAGTAAACCGCGCCGCACGCGATAATCTGAAACGCGTCGGACGGGGCGATCAGGTGCGACGTCCCCGGGTCGCTGTCGTGGTAATCATTGCCGCCGGCGGTGCAGCATACCAATCCGTTGGCCGTGGCGATGTTGACGGCGATGGTAGTGACGGCGGTCTGGCCGTCGAGGTCATCCTGCGTGTACCAGTCGATGTAGCCCAGCGAAGAGGTGGCCAGGTCGGCCCCGTTTTCCTCGATGAACTCGAGCCCGGCCACGTAGAAGTCCTCTTCGGCGGGATACTCGTCGGTCGTATCTTCGGTCTTGGCCAGCACGAACGAGGCGTTGTACGCCGACCCGACGTACGCGTCGGGATAGTACGCCCCGAGCGTGCCCAGGATCAGCGTGCCGTGGGAGTGCTGCCCCGAGGCGTCGCCGGGCTCGATCCCGGTGTTGCCGTCGTTGTTGATGAAGTCCCACTCGGCCAGAACGTCGAGCGGATGCCCCGGATAGTTGAAGGCCTCGTGGCTCCGCTCGAAGCCCGTATCCAGAATGCCGATCACCACACCCTGCCCGGTGTAGCCGGCGTCGTGCACCGCGATCAGATTCATCTGCTGCAACTGCTCCTCGGCATACCCGTAAAATCCGCGACCCGGGCCGCCCCGGCCTACCCTGATCGGCTCCGGCTCGATCAGTCGCGAGCGCAGCACCGGCTGCAACTGCTTGACAAACGCAAGCTCGGCGATTGCCTCGAGCTGCTCGCGGTCGGCAAGCACACTCACTGCGTTGACCCATCGGCTGGTTACGCGCAGTTCCGCCCCCGTCGCCGTCACCGCGTCAACGTACGACTGCACGACCGGGAGATCACGCTCGTCGAAGAGCCCCGGGGCACTGCGGCGTAGCCGGCGACGCTCGATCGCGCGGGGATCGTAGTGTGCGGCCACCTCCTCGAGCGCGTCCGCATGAGCTTGGCGCGAATCGATGCCCTTTTCCGTGAACAGCACCCACGTTCGTACCGGGCCGCCCGTCTGGTCGAGCAAACGCGTCAGGCTATCGTGGAATTTCGAGCGCGGCTGGGTCCGCGATGAGCCCGCAGCGACCAGACAACTCGCCACCAACAGCATCATCACGCTGAACAGTATCCTCTTCGAACGTCGCGACATTTTCCGGCCTCCTGGGCTTGCCTGTCTCCGCGCGCGCCCTTCGCACGCGACAGACACGCTTGCTTCAATTCGTACGCATGTGATTATACTAGGCCAACGGAGGTCTTGGAGATAACCCGCTGTACTCCGCATGTGGCCGGCTTTTATCGGGCCCGGTGCCGGACGGTGAGCGCGAAAGCAGGTGCGCGGTTCTTCGCGGGCTGGTCGGCGAGAATTACTTTGTACCTGCTGACCAGCGGCTTCCGGTAGAATGGCTGCGGAGCTTGCAATAGAAAGCAGGCCCGCGGGTCTATCGCGGCAAGGAGCTCAACCTGATCGGGATGCCGGTCGGCGGCACGTGGTCATCGTGCGACACGAAAACCAGTCGCCAGTGCCGCCCAGCTCCAAAAAAGGCGATCTCACACTCTTGACGCTCTGTGGAGCGGTCGTCTATTCTGTAATAATGCCCCGCTATGACTTGAAGAGGATTATACGGGCCGACCTTTCTGCCGAGTTGATTTGTGCGGCTGACGAGCGATGGGACTACTGTGCGCACCGTTTCCAGCCACCTGCCGTGCGGCGCAGGTTCTCGCGGAAGAGACGTGATGTGTGTCCATTCCGGAGGCCTCGTCCGGCCCGATAGCAAGGCGGACCGCGGGATGCATCCTGGCGGGTTCGCGCTCACGCAGCCCGCATCGGGGCATGGTCAGTGTATCCGCTACGCTCTGCTAGCGGATCCATGAGCAGTCTGAGAACTAAGCTCGGCGGTCGTCGCCGAGGTCGATTCCGACATTCGAAGAGAAAGGAGCAACGATCATGTCAGCACCACGAATATTGCGCTGTTCGGGGATTCTGGTCTTACTACTCGCTGGTTGGGTGGGCGCCGCCGTCGGCCAGGATAGTGAGTCCGGGGCGATCGCGCCGCAAACCCTCACGACGCACGACCCGGCAGGCGAGCATCAGGGGCCGGCACCCGCTGGTTGGAGCGCGGCGCCGGAGCGGCCCGAGCCGGGCGGCCGGCCCGGTCCGCGGCAGGATTCCAGTGACGAGACGCGGATGGTCAAGGGAGATCTCAGCGAGGGGGCCGGATCGCGTTGGCTGGGCGACATCCTGGTGACCGATCCCACTTTCGACCAGGTCGAGCCGGCGATGCACAAGGCGCCCGACGGCACGCTCTTCATCGCCGTCGAGCAGTATGGGGAGCAGGACGGCTGGGTGCGGGTCTACCGATCGACCGACGGCGGCGAGAGCTGGGCCTGGATCGTCGGTTTCAAGACTGGTGACGAATCGCGGAATCCCTCCATTACGTATGCCGAGCGTACCTCCGGAGAGAAGTGGGTCTACCTCGCGTACGAAGCGACGATGTCCGATTCAACTAAACGCATCATGGTGATTCGATTCAATCCCGACAACACCAGCATGTGGGACCCAGCGATCGCCGCGTCGGGCATTACCGGGACGCCGGATATCTACCCGCGCGTTTGCACGGACAATCTGATCTACGACGTGTACTACATCTATGTCACCTACACCGTGTATGGCATC
>CAZDTB010000369.1:0-5012 GCA_964508075.1 uncultured Planctomycetales bacterium | reverse complement strand
GTGCTCTGCGGTGAATTATCCGGGCTAGGTCCGTGCGACCCCCACGTTCAGGTGCATACGAAACGAATCCACAATCTTGCCAAAGCGGGGCGTGGTCCTGATGGGTGCTAAGCCGAACCGCCGTTGATCATGCGGCGCCTGGATCTTGGCCATCCGCTTCCAGCCCCGATTCATCCCCAGCACAAAGGAGGCCGTGGTCAGGCTGCGCGTGCGAATCAATGTGCGGATGGCGCGCTTGATGACCCAATTCTCCTTCGCCGCCGCGTGGCGTAGCTCGTAGATCGCCTCGTCCAGTTCGCGGGCGGTCATGTTTTTGGGGCGGTACACAGTCTCGGTGAACGTGTAGCGCTCCCAGTCCTCAGGATAATTCGTGGCCAGCAGGCGGCCCTCGTCGCGATAGCGCTCGAACATCTTCGTATCCGGCAAGGGCGTCAGGTTCGTTACCTGAATGATGTCCACCCCCAGCTTCACCGCCGCCAGCGCCGTGTCCGCGACGGTCTCCGGCGTATCGTAGTCGGAGCCGATGATGAACCCACCGAAGATCGCGATGCCGGCCTTGTGAAACCCGTCCACCAGCTCCTGGTAACGGTCCACGTTCTGGCGGTTGATGCCTTTGGAATACTCCTTGAGCGACTCGGCATTGAAGGTCTCAAACCCGACCAGCATGCCGCGGCAGCCGGACTGGTACGCCAGCCGCAGTCCCTCGGCGTCCTCCCCCATGTTGATTGTTGTCTGGCTGAACCAGAGTCGTTTCTTGCCGTGCTTGATCAGCGCCCGCAGCAGCTCCTTGGCCGATTCCGCGTGCTGCCGGCCGACGCCGAAGAAGTTGTCGTCCACGACGAAGATGAACTTGCGCGGCGTGGCGTTCCACTCATCGACGATGTCGGCGATTCGCCGGCGACGGATCTCCGGCCCGTTGAACTTGGTCACCGAGCAGAACTCACAGCCTACCGGGCAGCCGCGCGACGTCTGGATGGCCGATACGTCGTACCGCCCGTTGACCGGCTGCAACTCCTGTACGGCCCGGCCGAAGCCGGTCGCTTCCAGGTCTGAGAGCTCGCCCTGGTAGCGCGGCTCGAGCTTCCCGGTTGCCGCGTCACGCACGATCCGCGGCCAGATCTCATCGCATTCGCCGATGGCAATCGAGTCGAAGTGCGGCTGGGCCTCGTCGGGGCAGGCGGAGGCATGTGGCCCACCCATGATGGTGGGAATGCCTCGCCCGCGGCAGGCCTGGGCGATCTCGTACGCGCGCGTGGCCCCGCTCGAATACGACGTGATGCCGACCAGGTCGTACCGGTCGCGCGTCAGCTTCGTATCCGTATACTCCGGCCCGAAGACCTCGTCGATCAGGTCGACGGAGTGGCCATCGGGAACCCGCCCGGCCAGCACCTGCAACCCAAGCTGCGGGATCGTGCTCCCGATCGTGTGATATCCCTGGCTGCGACGCGTAATCGGGTTAACCAGCGCCATCCGCACAGCGGTTCCTTTCGCGATTATTCAAACGGCCGCACCCGGAATGCTCCGGGATCAACACCCCTGAGAACCCCAGGCACCGCCCGGGATTCTAGCCCGGCCGACCGTCGGCCCGATAGTGCCCACCGAGCATTTTTGCCGTCGACAACAGCATGGCACGCGTCCCGCATCCTTCTGAACTGAGCCACAAACTCGGAAGCGGAGTGCCCCTTCAGCCAAGGCGCTAGCAGCAACTGCTCCACTCAACCCGTCGCAAGCACGCCGACCACCAACTCCTTCCCCTCACGGGTCAGGCCCCGCAAGCCGCTCGAATTACCTTCACCGCCCAACTGCCGGAGCACATATCCGTCCAACTGCCCCGACGCCCCGTTGCCGGCCAGCGCTGTGCGCCCATTGCCCATCCCTGCTCGCGCTCGCCGGGATTTGATTCGGCAAACGGAAGTCTGTAAGATGTCGCGTGCACGCTGCTCGACGTCCGTCTCGCCGCCGCCCGGTACCGGGCGCGCACCAGCACGTCGAGCACTTTCCTCGACGCCGACGGTGAACCGATCCCCGCGAAATGGGCGGGTGCGTGCCCCGCCCCCGCGACACCCCGTCTGGCCCGAGGCGCGCGGCGGCGAGGCGCTCCGCCAGACCAGAGGTGTTTCGTGACCACGAATGTCTCGCAGCGACAGATCGAAGACCTCACGGTCCGGCTTGGCAGCGAGATGTTCGACCGGATGGAGAACAGCAAACCCTGGATCACCCAGCTCCAGTGGTGGATGGACTGGGGCCTCGTTCAGTTCATGAAGAACGAGCGGCTCAAAATCCAGGCCTTCCGTTTCATCGACATCCTCCCCACTGTCGGCCAGAACCAGGCCGAGATGGCCCGTCACATGAACGAGTACTTCGTCCTGCCCGAAAAGGCCGGCAACGGCCACCAGGATGCCCGACGTGAGCAGGCCGAGGCACTGAAAGAGCTCGCGGGGGGCGGGGCTGGCCAGCTCGACCGGCTCGTCTCGAGGATCATGGACTTCAAACGCCTCGACTCCGTCCGCCCGCGACTGCTCTGCTGGATCGCGTGGAAGACCTCGATGCTGATGGCGAGCCAGTTTATCGCCGGCGCCAATACCGAAGAGGCCGAACGCGCCATCCGCCGCCTCCGCAAGCAGCAGTTGGGCTTCACGATCGACGTGCTGGGCGAAGCGGCCCGCTCGGCCAAAGAAGCGCTGAAGTACCAGGAGGTTTACCTCGACCTGATCTCCGAGCTTCCGAAGAAGGCCACCGCCTGGGAACCGGTGCCGCTGGTTGACGGGGTCGGCGACGAAGCCGTCCCGCGCGTCAACGTTTCGATCAAGCTGACCTCGGTCCATCCCGGTCTCGATGCGATCACTTCCGAGCGCAGCAAGGAAGTCGCCAAGGATCGCCTCCGCCCCCTGCTTCGCAAGGCTATGGAGGGCGGTGTCCACATTCACATCGATATGGAGCATTACGCCATCAAGGACCTCACGCTCGAGATCTCCTACGAGCTGTTGATGGAAAAGGAGTTCCGCGACTACCCCCACTTCGGCATCGTTTTGCAAGCGTATCTCAAGGACGGCGACAAGGACGTACACGAGTTTGTCGAGTGGGCCAAGCGGCGCGGAACCCAAACCTGGGTCCGCCTCGTCAAAGGCGCCTACTGGGACTCCGAGACCGTCTGGGCCGACCAGGCCGGCTGGCCCTGGCCGGTCTGGGAGCAGAAGTGGATGTCCGACGCCTGCTTCGAGCGCATGACCAACGTCCTCCTGAAAAACTGGAAGCATACGCCATCCGCCTTCGCCAGCCACAACATTCGTAGCCTGGCCTGCGCCATGGCCTATCGCCAACTCTACGAGATTCCCGGGTCACACTTCGAGCTGCAAATGCTCTACGGCATGGGCGACCCGATCAAACGGGCCGGCGTCGAGATGGGCCAGCGCTGCCGAATCTACACTCCCTACGGCGAGCTTTTGCCCGGCATGGCGTATTTCATCCGCCGATTGCTCGAAAACACCGCCAACGAAGGTTTCCTCCGTCAGGCCGGCGAAGACACGCCGCGCGAGGAGCTGCTCAGAAACCCGAATGAGACCGGCGCCGCCACGCCGCCGTTCGAGAAACCGCTCGTCGTCAGGTACGAGTTTGAGGAACCGATCATGGATCCGTTCGAGAACGTCCCGAACACGAATTTCGCCGAGGCGGAAGCGCGGCAGAGAATGCAAGCCGGCCTCGCCAACGCCCGGGCCGAAATGGGCCGCGAGTATCCGCTCATCATCGATGGACAATCCGTCACTACCGGCCGCTGGATCGAGTCGCTCAATCCCTCGCGCCCCAGCGAGATCGTCGGCAAGGTGGCCCAGGCCGGGCCAAACCACGTCGACCAGGCCGTCACCGCCGCCACGGATGCCTTCAAGACCTGGCGGAGCGTCTCCGCGCGCGCGCGCGCCGAATACTGCTTCAAGATCGCCGAGCTGATGCAGCAGCGCCGCTTCGACCTCGCGGCGTGCGAAGTCTTCGAATGCGCCAAGCCCTGGCGCGAAGCCGACGCCGACATCTCCGAAGCTATCGACCTCTGCAACTACTACGCCAGGGAAATGGTGCGCATCGTTGACAACGTCCGGCGGCGCGACATCCCGGGTGAGACCAACGAGTACGTCTACGCGCCCCGCGGCGTCGTCGCCGTCATCAGTCCTTGGAACTTCCCGCTTGCGATCCTGGGCGGCATGACCGCTGCTGCGATCGTCACCGGCAACACTGTTGTAATTAAGCCGGCATCCACCGCGGCCGTCACCGCGGTCAGACTGATGGAGATCATCGCAGCCGCTGGTGTGCCCGCCGGCGTGGTCAACTGCGTTTCCGGTCCCGGTAGCGACATTGGTGAGCTGCTCGTCACACACTCCAAGGTTGCGATGGTGGCCTTCACCGGATCGCGCCGCGTTGGCTGCCGCATTAACCAGCTCGTCGCCGAGCATCCCGCGTCGCGGCCGGCCCTGAAGAAGGTCATTGCCGAGATGGGCGGCAAGAACGCGATCATCGTCGATTCCGACGCCGACCTGGACGAGGCGATCAAGGGCGTGGTTGCCAGCGCCTTCGGCTACGCCGGCCAGAAGTGCACTGCCGCCAGCCGCTGCATTGTACTCGACGCCGTTTACGACCGTTTTGTCGAGCGCCTGATCGAGTCGGTCCGTGGCTCGAAGGTCGGACCGGCGGACGACAGTGCCACCGCCGTCCCGGCCGTGATCGACCAGGCGGCCTTCGACTCGATCCGCGCGATGATCGAGGTCGGCAAGCAGGAGGCGACCTGTGCGCTCGAGGTCGACACCAGCCAGGTCGTCGCGGAGAACGACAACGGCTACTACATCGGCCCGACCGTCTTCACCGACGTTATGCCCGACGCGCGTATTGCCCAGGAGGAGATCGACGGCCCGGTGCTCGCCATCATCAAAGCCCGCGACTTCGACCACGCCATCGAGATCTTCAACGGCACCGATTACGCGCTGACCGGCGGGATCTTCTCGCGCAGCCCCGCCAACCTTGACCGT
>CAZDTB010000368.1:0-5016 GCA_964508075.1 uncultured Planctomycetales bacterium | reverse complement strand
CGGCGGCTTGTTGCACCAGTTCGGTCCGTTTGGCCCAGTCGATGACTTGTTGCGTTTTCCCATCCGGCCCGCTCACGATCCGGACATATTGGTCGCGGTGATCGGTCAGGTGTTGATAGATGTTCTCGGTCATCACGATGCCCATGTCCACCATCGTGCCGATCGCGATCGCGATGCCGGCCAGGCTCATGATGTTGGAGGGCAGCTCGAGCGCTTCCATGCAGATGAACGCGAACAGCACCGCCAGCGGCAGCGTGACCGCGATCACCAGACTGCTGCGAAAATGCAGCAGAAAGAGTAGCACGACCACGACAGTGATCAACAGTTCCTGCCAGAGAGCAGTGCTCAGCGTGGCCATCGTCTCGTGAATGAGCTTGGTGCGGTCGTAGAAAGCGTTGAGGCGTACGCCCGGCGGCAGACCGGGCTCCAGCAGGGCGATCTTCTCCTTCACGCGCTCGATCACCGTGAGCGGGCTCTCGCCGAACCGCATGATCACGCAGCCGCCGACCGCCTCGGCCCCCATTTTGTCGAGCGCCCCGCGACGGAAGTCCGGGCCGGTGGTCACGGTCGCGAGCTGGCGGACGTAGATCGGTGTGCCGTTGGTCGCCCGGACGACGATGTTCTCGATGTCGCGGATGGCGGCCTGTTCGCGCTCGGCGCGCGTGCCCAGGCCGCGGGCGGCGCCACCCAGGAAGCCGACGCCGCGTACGAGGATCTCCATCCCGTTCTGGTCGATGACCTTCGCACCGACGTCGATGTTCGAGGCCTTGACCGCCCTGACCACGTTGGACAGCGGCACGTTGAAGGCGCGGAGCGCCTCCGGATCGACATCGATCTGGTATTGCCGCACGTAGCCGCCGACGCTGGCCGCCTCGCTGACGCCTTCGACGCTTTCCAGGGCGAGCTTGACGTCGAAGTCCTGGATGCTGCGGAGCTGGTCGAGGCCGAGCCGGCTGAAGACCAGCTTGACGCCGGTGAGTGGGCACTTGTACGGCTCAGCCTCGTCGAGCCTCTGCTGTAGTGCTGGGTCGGCTTTCGGGACGGGCCCCATCGCCGCTCCCTCACGGTCGCGGTTCTGCTGCAATGCGGGGTCGGCTTTGAGCAGCGCGGCGCGTGACGCCGCGGTGAGCGTACCGTCTTCGTTGAAGCGCAGGCCCGGACGCTCGGGCGAGTACCAGCCGTTTTCGACCGTGTACCAGAAAACCTGCCCCAGCGCGGTCGCGTCGGGACCCAGCGTCGGCGTCACGCCGGCGGGTAGGTCGCGACTCGCGACATTGAGCCGTTCGAGCACGCGGCTGCGAGCCCAGTAGAAGTCCGCGCGGTCGTGAAAGACGACGTAGATGATCGACCAGCCGAAGCCGCTGGTCGCGCGAATCTCACGCACCTGCGGCACGCCCTGGAGCGCGACCGTCAACGGGTACGTGACCTGCTCGTCAACATCTTTCGGACTGCGACCCATCCACTCGCTGAAGACGATCACCTGGTTCTCGGCGATGTCGGGGATCGCGTCCTTCGGGTTCTGCACGAACGCCCGCCAGCCGAAGGCCAGCAACGCGGCGGCGAGAATCAGCGCCAGCAGCGGCGAGCGGAGAAACGTCCTGATCAGTGCACTAATCATCGGATCGTTTCTCCTCGGCTTCAGCTTGCCGAATCGCAGCCTGGATCCTCGCCGGCAGCTTGGGAATGTACTTCGCCGGATCGGCCTGGAACTTCTCGATACACGCTGGGCAGCAGAAGTAGACGCGCACCCCCCGGTAATCCACGAACACTTTCGCGTCGATCGGATTCCCCATCACCGGGCAGATCGTCTGCGCGTCTTTCGATTCCTTCGCAGCCCGGGCCGTGTTCGCAGGCATTACCTCGCGGTGGTGATGGGTCTGAGAGCCGGTCGGCTGGAACAGGCTCGGCTTGCCGGCGAGCTGCATCTGACTGTCGATCGCGAAGTTGCCCCGGGTGACCACCCGCTGCCCCTCCTCCAATCCGTCCAGCACTGGATAGCACTCACGTCCATCCTCGTCGCGCGCCGGTGGACCCAGTTTGACCTCCACGCCGCGGTACGTGCCCGGCTCGACCTCGACATATGCCAGGGAGCGCTCACCGGTTTGTAGAATCGCCGCGCGGGCCACGCTGAGGACTGGCTGGGGCTCGCCGGGCGGTGAATACCCCGCGATGGACGTGATCGGCACCATCGGCATCTCGCAGACCGGACAATCCGCCGGCGTAAGGGCCGTTTCCCACGGATGCATCGGGCAGGCATACGCGGCCTCCGTCGCGGGCGCTACAGGTTTCCCGCCCGAGCCCATCGGGACCTCGATCTGCGCGGTGACGAACATCTCCGGCTTGAGCCGCCGGTTCGGATTGGCGACGTTGACGCGCACCTTGATGGTGCGCGTGGTCGGATCGACCACCGGATCGACAAAGGCGATTCGCCCGTCGTACTCCTCACCGGGCAAGGCCTCCGCAGTGACCCGCACATCCTGAAAAGGCTGAATCCATGGCAGATCCGCCTCGTAGACATCCAGCAGCAGCCAGATGTGCGTCAGATCGGCGATCTCGTAGAGCACGTCGCCGGTTCTCACGTACATGCCTTCCATCGCCCGCTTGCCGACGATCGTGCCGCCGAGCGGGGCGTGGACTACCAAGTGCGTATGGGGCGTGTTCGACTCCTCGAGCGTCTCGATCTGAGCGTCGTTGATGCCCAGTAGCTCGAGCTTGCGGCGCGTCGAGCGTAAGAGCTGTTCGGCGCTGCGCCGCGAGGCTTCGATGCCGCTGTTTCGCATGCTCTCCGAGGAGCGCAGAGCCTGGAGATACTCCTCTTGCGCGGACAGCAGCTCCGGGCTGTAGACCTTGACCAGATGGTCGCCCTTGGCCACGACCATGCCGGTGAAGTCGGCGAAGAGCTGGTCGATCCGCCCGGAGACCCAGGCGCTGACCATCTTGTGTCGCGTTTCGTCGTAGCCGATCTTGCCGACGGTGCGAATGCGCTTGGACAAATACCGCCGCCCGACGGCCTCGGTCTCGAGTGCCGCCAACCGCCGGGCGCGTTCGCTCAGTGTGGTCCGGTAGTCGGCAGTGTCCTCTCCGCCGACCATGCCGACCGGCTCGCGCTTCATTCCACAGACCGGGCAGCGGCTGTCTGGATCGTCGCTGCCCACGTCGCCGCATTCGGGCATCGTGCAGCGGTACCACATGGTCTGCTTCGAGGTCGGCTCTGAAGGTTGATGCACAGGCTCGGCGGGAGCCTCGCCCTCCCGGGCGGGAGCCTCGCCCTCCCGGGCGGGAGCCGCTGTTGTCGGTGGCACGCCTGGTTCGTCGCTACCGGCGTACTTGGGAACCAGCTTCATGCTGCAGATCGGGCATTTGCCGGGTTCGGCCTGCCTGATCTGCGGGTGCATGGTGCAGGTCCAGTAGTCGATCAGCGGTTCGGCCTGCGCCGCTGGCGGTGTACCGGCGGCCAGTTGCGGCAGCCGGCTGGCGGCCGTACTCATCCGCCACGTCGCCCAGACGGCGAACACTCCCAGCACAATCAGCACGACGGCCCAGCGCCACATGAGGCGGCTGAACGCGGCGGCGGTCGGCATGGCTTCCTTGGCGCTCATGTTTAATCCTCGCTAACCGGGTCGTTCGGCACGTGCGACGCTCGGACCAGCTGCAGGCCGACCTCCCGTTGCAGATCAGAGAACGAGGTTTCCAGATCGACTGTCTCGCGGTGCAACATCAGCTCGAAATCGAGCCAGCGCCGCCAACTGTCGATCACATTTAGGAAGTCCATTTCGCCGGACTGATAGGCGGCGAGCGTGACTTCGTAGGTCTGTTGTGCCTGAGGGATCAGGGTCGACCGCAGAAGATGCACGGTCTGCTGCTGTGCCTCAACCCGCGTCCAGGCTTCGTAGATGCGGAAGGACACCAGATTCCGGGCGGAGCGCAGCTCGTGCTGCGTTTTCAGCAGGTTCCCGCGGGCCTCACGTTTGGCGGCCTCGATCCGCTGGAACCACACCGGCAGGTTCATCTGCATGGTGATCGCCCAGTTGTCGTCGCCCTTCTCGCTGGCACGGTTGTACGGCGGAATGATGCCGGTCTGCGGGTTAGGCGGTGGTCTGAACGCCTCCCGTCCTTCAAGATGGTTCCACTCGAACCCCAGCATCACGTCCGGCCAGTAGCCCAGCCGGGCGAGCTCGATACGCTCCTGGTCACGATTGATCTGCTCGGCGAGCGCCGCCAACTCCGGGTTGTGCTGTTCCGCGAGTCGGATCAGCTTCTCAACGTCCAACCCGACTGCCTCGACGTCGAGCACTTCCGTCACCGGCTGCGGCTGGGCGACCGGGGAGTCCATGATCTGGTTCAGCGCCGCCGCGGCAGACCCCCGGCGCAGCCGATACCGGTTCTCGTCGTCACGCAGCTTTGCCAGGGCCGTTTGGACGCGCAACACGTCCTGCTGCGGCACTCGGCCCACCTGGTACTGCGTGCTGACCACCTGCTCGAGGTCTTCCAGCAGAGCCCGGTTCGCCGCCGTCAACTCCACGTAGCGATCCATCAGGTACAGCGAGTAGTAGGCCCGCTCCACGTCGGCCGTGACGCGCAGACGCGCTGTGTTTAACTGCTCGATCGCCATACGGACTTCCGCGGCGGCGACGCGCCCGGCCCGATTCAGCTTGGCCGGAAACGGGATGTTCTGCCCGACTCCGAGCGTGAAGTAGACGTCGCCCGCCGCCGTCTGAATCGGCTCCGGTCGCACAATCGCCCGCAGGATCGGGTCTGGGAGCGACGTCACCTGCGGAATCCTCTCCAGCTTGGCCTCGACGTTGGCCCGGGCGGCCTGAACGGAAGGGTTTCGCTCCAGCGCCTCACGGATGTACCCCTCTAGCCGCTCGGCCCCGGCAATTGTCACGGCCGCTGCGCGGGACGACTCGTTGTCGACAGAGTTGCGCAGTGCCTCGGAGTCCCGCCGGTACTGCGGAGCGGCATGCGCAGTCGATGGCATGTTGACCGCCTGTCGCTGCCAGGCCGCGACGGCCC
>CAZDTB010000367.1:0-5032 GCA_964508075.1 uncultured Planctomycetales bacterium | reverse complement strand
GCGAACTGCTCGGCCCCGTCGCCAAGAATCTGGACGTTTCGTTCGAGGCCCCCTCCTCGGGCAGCGGTTACTTCGGCTCCTCCGATCACCACTGCTTCTACCAGAAGAACATCCCGGTCCTTTTCGCGTTTACGGGTGTGCACAAGCAGTACCACACGCCGGAAGATGATTGGGAACTGATCGACGGCGAAGGAGCCACCAAGGTTCTGCAATTGATTCACTCCGCCGTCAACGAGATGGCCAACATGACCGAGCGTCCCACGTTCGTCACCGAGGCGGAAGAGCAGGCGGCCCGTGAGGCGGCCAAGACGGATGAGCCTCAGGCAGACGCTGACAAAGAGGCCCAAGAGGAGCAGGCGGCGGCCGAGCAACCCGCTCGCCCCCAGCGGCCGCGTGCTTCGCTTCGGATCATCCCCGACCATGCCTACGACCAAGGCGACGGGCTCCGCGTCATGACGGTCATCGCCCAGGGCCCGGCCGCTGAAGCCGGCCTCCAGGACGGCGACATCATCGTCCGCATCGGCGACGACCCGGTCAGCGACATCTACAGCTACATGGAAGCCCTTAAGCCGCACAAGCCCGGCGACGAGGTCGATGTGGTCGTGAAACGGGACGACAAACAACTCACGCTGAAGCTCAAGCTCGGCGAGTCACGCCGCCGGCCGAAGCCCAAAGACGACTAGCCCGGCCGGCGACTCCCGTGCGGAGGCGCGCTTCAGCCGCTATACTGCCACCGGTTCTTCTCCTTTCCTCGGAGCAGTGCTCATGGCCGAACAGCCCACCAGCCTCAAGATCACGGAATCGGAAGGTGTTACGGTCGTCGCTTTCCGCGACGCCTCGATCCTCGACGCCGCCACCACCCAACGCGTCGGCCGGGAATTGTACGAGCTGATCGAGTCCGGCAATCATGCCACGGTCGTGCTCGATTTCGCGCAGGTCCGTTTTCTCTCGTCGCAGACGCTGGGCGTGCTGCTCACTCTGCGACGGAAGGCCGACAAGGCCAAGGTCCGGGTAGCCTTGGCGCGGATCCGCCCCGAACTGCGGCGCGTCTTCGAGATCACTAACCTGTACAAGCTCTTCGGATCATTCGACACCACCGAGGACGCCGTCGCCAACCTCAGCGCCGGCTGAGGGCGCGTAACGCTTCCGGCGCTGGCGATACTCGGCCGCGCTTACTGCCGCCTCGGCAGTCGGCCCTACTTCTGCCGGTAAGTAATCCGCCCGCGCTTGAGATCGTAGGGGGAGACCTCGACGGTGACCCGGTCGCCGGGGAGGATTCGGATGAAGTGCTTGCGCATCTTGCCGGAGACGTGCGCCAACACCTCGTGCTTGGCGGACCCGATCTCCGCCTCGACCAGGAACATTGCGTTCGGCAATGCCTTGATCACCACCCCCTCCATGATGATTGCGTCTTGCTTGCCCAAAAGGACTTCCTCGGTGCACACTCCTCAAGAACGACTATCGAACAATCGGCTCGCCGAACTCGAGGACTTCAATGGTCCCGATGCCGGCCGATCGGTGTCGCCGGATCGCGACCCGCGGTGGGCTGCTCGGTCTCGCGATCCGAGCCCTGTGCCCGAATCGCGGCAAACATCCTAATATGCCGACCAAACCCGGTCAACGCGCCAGAAACGGCCAGAACGTACCACTGATGAACACCATTGGCGCCACGGCAACCCGGTCCAGCCGATCTCGGACTAGACGTGTGCTTATGGAGACGCTGAGAGAGGCGCGCTGGTGCGCCGAGCGCGTTACGGCTCTTCTGCCGACCGCTCCGAAGGGAGCCCGGCCGCGCGGCGCTGCGCCCGGGTGGGTATGGCATCGAGGCGCGGCTTCAGTTTTTCCTCGAAGATCAGGTTCATGGGCTCCATCAGCTTCGCCCGGCGCTGCTCCAACGCGGAAAGTTCCTTCGCGTCGTCAGCTTCGCGCGCGGCCTGCAGTGGGCGGTCCAACCGCTCGAAGTCGGCTTCGTGGCTCTTAATATGCTTGTCGGCCAGTTCTTGACACTGCCGGAGTATCAGCCAAGCCTTCTGACTTTGCTCGTCGTCGAGCTTCAGCCTCACCACGAAGCGACGCGTGTACGCCGCCCACTCAGACTCGACCAGGTGCTGAACACCATCCCACGCGGAGGATGACTCCGCACGCTCGATGGGCTTCGCGGGCTCTTGGCGGGCGGCCTCGCGCTGCGCTTCTCGCGCGTCCGCCTGCGCCAAGCTGCGTAGGAAGGTCGGGCCCAACTCAATCTCGCCAGCGCGGTAACGTCTGTTGAACTCCGCTTGCGACACCGCTTTCGTCCCGTCAAAGACGCGCACTTCGATCGTTTGGTCGGCGTTTACCTTCTCGACCGTCATGCCTGCTTCAACACCGATGCCCGCCGGCGTGAACCGTTGTGGGTGCTCCGGCTTGTTGAAGCGCGCCGCATGCACTTTCACCGTCTCCAGGGGTTCCTGCCCGTCCTTGTAGCCCTTCGAGAAGAAGAGCACCATGTCCGGATACCACACGCCACCGAACTGCTTCAGCGTGCTGCGTGACTCGGCCACGACCTCGCCGTGCTGCCGCAGGACGACCCGCACCGGCGACCAGCCGCGACGCGGGTCAATCCACCACGTGATGGTGCCGTAATCGGTTTCGCACGTCACGACGTCCAGCCCGTCACGTACTTCCTCGCTGTAGCTCCGCGCTCCGGGCTGGGACACCCGATCACGCCACAACGTGTCGTGGAGATCCGAGTACGAGTTGTGATAGCTGGCGCCCAGTGTGCGCAACCGGTGTATGTGCTCTGCCAGGCGGCACTCCTCCTCCTCCCTTGCCCTCATCCCGTCGCTTTCGTAGATCCAGGTTTCCTCTTCGAGCTTCAGCGTCAGGCGCGGGACCCCCTGTGCAGGGTTGACGCTCCCGTCAGAAGCGCGCATCAGACCGTCAGGATCTCCGCGGTCAATGGCGATCTCATCCTGGTTTGCCAGGCGCCCCGTGTAGAACCGCGGCCACGAGAAGTCACGGTGGTTTTGCCAGGAGAACTCGATGGTCGCTGTTTGCAGAGCATCACGTTGACGCTGCAGGTTCTCGAGAGCCTGGGGACGAGACTGGCCACCCGCGGTCGCCACGGACTGGATCAACAGCGCTATACAATACGCCAGGGTACTTGGCTTTCTCACCGCAGTTACCTCCCCAACGGCCTCCCCTCGCCCGCCAAGAAGTGACGGCGCCGGGCGATGGGCTGCTCGGTCTCGCGGCCGGGGCGTGCGACCCCTGCCGGAGCAGAAATCCTACTACTCCGTGTATTCCGGGTCAATGCGCAGGAAACCGCCCGAGAGTTTGCTATCATAGACGACGCGGGGCCGTTCACGGCCCGCAGCGGTGTCGCCTGTGAACGTCAAGCGGCAGGTCACAAGCTCCCCGCTGACGGAGCACACTGATCAGGAGCAAGGAGAGGGCATGTCCCGCAGACTCCCCATTGGCGTCGGCGTTAGCTGCCTGGCAACCTTCGTCGCGCACGCCGACTTCACCAATAACATCATGCTGACCGGCTACTGGCCCCAGACCAACAACATGCTCCGGCGATTCAGCACCCACCCCGAGCAGAACCCCGACGGCTGGATTGGCGAGAACTGGGAGGACCGCGGCTACAACATCCACGCCTTCTTCCCCGAATTCCCCGACGGGATCGGCCAGGGGGTCGGCGACTTCGAGGTCGACTACCAGGACACCTCCGAGGACTTCTGGCGGATCGCGGACGAGCTCAACCCCGTCGCCATCATCACCTTCGGCCGCGGCAACCCCGATCGAAGCTGGGAGATCGAGTGGCGGACGCGCAACCTCGACTCGTGGATCAACGACTACGAAGCCCCCCGCCAGCCGACTCCGTCGCCGCCCGATTCGAGCGTGCCTGTGGATTACATCCGTTATTCGACGCTCCCGATGGAATCGATCGCCGACGCCGTCAACGATGCCTACGAAGACATCGAGCTCGACGCCTATGTCGACTACACGGGTTTCGCCGGCGCTTTCGTGTGCGAGTACATCGGCTACCACGCCTCCTGGTACCAGGATCTCCACGGCGACCCGGACGATCCCTACTGGAACGTCGCCGCCGGGCATATCCACGTCGGCGTCGACGTCGGTCGGCGTCCCGCGCGAATCGCGTCGCGGATCACATTGCGTGAGCTGCTCACGCACGTGGATACGCAGGTTCCGGAACCCGGCAGCCTCGGCCTGATGCTGGCGGCGATCACAATGGGCCTGGTCTGGCGTCGGCGTTAGCGGCCCAGCGCTGAGTGCACACCCCTGCTCGAGCGCGCGGACCCCGGAAGCACTCCCGGACACGAAGGAACGGCGGCAGTGCGCCGAACGCGTCTGATAATCACGCTCTCCCCCACGCGCTGACGCTACCGCCAACATCGGTCGCCCGGCACTGCTCGGTCGCCCCGCGGAAACCGAAAACCCGCCCCACCCGCTGGATTCTCGGCAAGCTGCAACTTCCACGAGCGTTCTGCCTATCAAACGGGTAGGATTTGCGTTTTGATTTGCCGATCCGCACTCCCGGCGGATCCACTGAACCAACAAGGAGAGCTTACATGAAGTCGCTTTTGACACTCCTGCTCGCCGTCGCCTGGGTCGTCGCACCCTCCCTCGCCCAGCAAGAGACCTCGGAGAAACCCCGGTCCGGCAAGGGCCCACAGATGCAGCCGGTGACCCGCGAGCAGGCGCGGGCGAACACCTATCAGGCCCGCATCGAGCGCATCCGCAACAAGTTGAACCTCGACGAGAATCAGATGGAGGGATTCGACCGCATCGCCGCCGAATTCCTCAAGCTCCGTCCCAGTGAGATGGATCGCGAGCGCCAGCAAGAATTGATGGCGGAGATGCGCAGCGCCCGCAAAGAGAATGACTGGGAGCGCGTCAACGAGCTCCGCGAGGAGCTCCGCCGGATCCAGACCGGCCGACCGATGACAGAGTTCTTCGACGAGGTCGAGAAGATCCTCAACGACGAGCAGCTCGCTGCGCTCATCGACTCATTCCTCGCAACCGTCCG
>CAZDTB010000366.1:0-5052 GCA_964508075.1 uncultured Planctomycetales bacterium | reverse complement strand
CCGAAGTCCGCCAGCTTCACGCTGGCGGAGGGTTCAGGGTTCGGGGTTCGGGGTTCAGGGATTGCGGATTGGGGAGTGCAGATTGTGGGTTCGTCAGTGCTTGGGCTACCGCTTTTGGGACTCGCCCTTCGTGGCTCCGTCGCTTCGTCGCTTCGTGGCTTGCTCGACGGCCAGCCGTCGAGCAGGATGTTGGAGCTCTTCACGTCGCGATGAATCAAGCCCGCTTCGTGGGCGGCGGCGAGGGCTTCCAGCAGTTGGCGGAAGATGTGACGGATGGTCTCGGGATTGCGGATTGACGATTGACGATTGGGGATTGGGGAATCGTCGGTAGATGATCGTCGGGCACGGAGACCCGACGCTACACGGCCGGTGCGGGGCCCGGCCGCTACAGGCTGACGGCTGATGGCTGACGGCTGATAGCTCTCCAGAATCACGTCGGCCAGCGAGGGGCCGTCGATGTACTCCATCGCCAGGAAGTGCACGCCGTGGTGCTCGCCGATCGCGTGGATGGTGACGATGTTTGGATGTCTGAGGGCGGCGGCGGCTTTGGCCTCACGCGTGAAGCGCTCCAGTGCGACGCGGTCGTCCGCTAGCTCGGGCCGCAGGATCTTGAGCGCGACGGTGCGGTTGAGGCTTTCCTCATACGCCCGGAGGACGACGCCCATCCCGCCGCGGCCGAGGAAGCTGAGGATTTTATATGCGTCGAGCTCCGCCAGATAGCGTGGGTCTTCGCTTTTGGTCAGCAGACCCTGGGCGATGAGCGCATCAATCGTGGCGGTGGTCGGGCGCAATTCGCTTAGCAGTTCGAGGTGTTCGCGCAGGTCGTCCGCCAGGTCCGCGTGTTTCGCAAGCAGCTCGGCCTCGCTGATTTTCTCGCCGCGTGCTCGGCGGGTAAGGAATTCGTCGAGAATTCGCCCGATGCGCGCTTCGCGCGTGTCGTCATCCGAAGTTCGCATCTGCTGGTCCGACATGGTTCGCGGAGATGCCCCTGCTCCTCGAAACTCAAACAGCGTACGTTATCATAGTGGATGGGCGTCCGATTTTCAGCCTGAAAATGCGGCCTGCTTCGCGGTCAAGCAGATAATACGCTCGTCCGGCCGGTTCGTATTCTAAAAGCGCCTATCAGGACCGGGTGGCACGGGCGTCTCGCCCGTGAGCCCACAGGCGAGACGCCTGTGCCACCCTGGATCTGTTAAGTACTCTAGGAGCGGTGGGACTTTGCATCGAGCCGGCTGCGGCGTAGCAATGGGATGCCGCAGAGCAGCAGCACCAGCGTGGTCGGCTCGGGGATGATCTCGACCCAGGTTTCGCCGAGGGTGCCGGTGACGATCGTGTTCGCGTCGGGGCCGCCCCAGACGGTTGTTTCCAGCAGCGGCGAGCCGCCCGACAGCGCGATGTCGACCAGCGTGCCGGCCGTCGGCGTCAGCGCGGTGAACTCGAACGTGGTCAGCAGGATGCCGCCGGGCGAGACTTCGATCGGCTCGCCCAGATGAGCCCAGGCCTGATAGTACCCGTCGCCGTCCTGTGGCGGGACGATTTCGTTGAGCCCGTAGGGGTCATCGGGCGGGAAGGCGGAGCTAAGCAATTCGACCGCGCCGCCATCGTCCAGTCCGTCGAGCTGCAGGTAGATCGGGTCCCAGGTGAAGACCATGTCGAGCGCGCGGAAGAGCTGGAGCTCTTCGGGGTTCGTGTAGGCCCACAACCCCAGCGCAACCGGGTCGCCAACCTCAACCGTCAGCGCGTCCGGCCGCCATTCGAGGTTAATGAGCTCCTCGTCGCCTGTCGCAGCCGGCAAGGGCAGCGCGACGAGCGCTAGAACCGCTGCGCTGGACAGCAACTCGGGCAGATGCTTCCTTCCCAACGTCAGGCTCCTCCTCCGGAGAGCGCCGCAGTGAGACGCCCGGGGCGGCGCGTGGCACTCGCGACTGCCACGCGCCGCCGTGCTCCTTTCCTCACCGTCACACGCCCCTCTCGCGTGGACGGCTTACGGCCGGCGCAGCTCCAACGGGTTCGGGTTGGGCAGTTCCCCGCCCATCCCGTCGCCATCGGGCACCGCCGGTACGATCTCAAACAGGCCGGGGCCGTCCGGTCGGGCACCGTTCAGGAACGCAACGATGTCGGCCTCGTCGACCCAGCCGTCGTAGTTCAGATCAGCCGCGGCGAGCTCGGGCAGGCCAAGCTCGTCGAGCTCGGCGACCGAGATCTGCGACCGCGGCCCACCGCCACCACCGAGCAGTCCGCAGCAGGCGCTCTCGTCGGTGTACAGGAAGTACGTCTGGATGAAGGTGAAGTCCGCGGAAGTCACCTCGCCATCTCCACTGAGGTCGGCGTGCGGCCACGGCGTGGTGCAGGTCGTGTCGCCGGTGCCGTAGTTGACGGCCCAGTTGTTGATGAAGACGGCGTAGTCCATGATGTCGACGAACTGCGGCGGGGCATAAGGCGGCACGTCGTCGAAGAGGTTGCCGCCGATCAGCGAATCATCGTCGCCGCCGCCGCCAGAGGCGTCCGTGAAGTCCGCCACGTATTGGGTGCCGACGATCCCGAACGCGTCGACGTCGGTCCGCCAGAGCGAATGCAGCCCGTCGCGAGCCCGGACGCAATCGTACACGCCGCAGGGAACCTCAACGGAAACCGCGGTGGCCAAGCCGTTTGTGAACGTGATCTCCTGCTCGACGGTCTCAGCCGTCTGGGTGGTGCAATCCCAGAATTCGAACGTGATGCAGCGGGTCAGCGCTGCCTCGGCAATCGCTTTCAGCTCGATATCGAGGACCACCTCGTTGTACTCGCTGACCGTAACGGTCTGGAGCGCGCTGCCGGTGTTGCCGCATTCGTCGGTCGTCTCCCAGGTAATCGTGGTAACACCTTGCGGGTAGGGATCGGTCAGCTCGAGCGCATCGCTGCGGGTGCCGGTGACCGTCAGCGTGACCGTGCAATTGTCAATGGCGGTGGCGGTTCCAGGGTCAACCGCGGCGGTGCACAGACCGGCATCGGCGTAGACATCCACGTCGGCCGGCGGCGTGACCACCGGGGCCTCGCCGTCGACGCGCGTGCTGTAGTCATAGAGGCTGAAGTTGCCGCACTCGTCGGTCACGGTCACGGTCACGACGGCGCTGCAATCGCCAATCGTTCCCGCGCTTATGACGATGGCGTTCGGATTCGAACAGTTGTCGGTCGGATCGGTGGTCGCGGCGATCGCCGCCGCCTCCGCCTCGGCCACCGACGCGTAGCACGTGTCGATCGTGCCGGCGGTGGCGGTGGGTGCGGTGTTGTCGACGCGCGTGTTGTAGACGTAATCGGTGAAGTTGCCGCACTCGTCGGTCACCGTGACGGTTACCATCGCGCTGCAGTCGCCGACCGTGACGGCGGACAAGACGATGTCGGCCGGATCCGAGCAGTTGTCCGTCGGATCGGTGGTCGCCGCGATCGCCGCCGCTTCCGCCTCGGCGGCCGTTGTATAGCAAGCATCGATCGTGCCCTGTGTTGCCGTCGGGGCTGTATTGTCAATCCGGGTGTTGTAGACGTAGTCGCTGGGGTTCCCGCACTCGTCCGTCAACGTCACCGTCACGGCAGCGCTGCAATCGCCGACGGTGGCAACCGAAATGACAATGTCACCCGGGTCGGTGCAGTTGTCCGATGAATCGGTTGTGGCCGCCAGTGCAGCGGTCTCCGCCTCGGCGGCCGTGTCGTAGCAGGCGTCGATGGTACCCTGGGTTGCCGTGGGTGCGGTACCGTCGATCCGCGTGTTGTAGACGTAGTCCGTGAAGTTCCCGCACTCGTCGGTCACCGTCACGGTTACCGTTGCACTGCAATCGCCAACGGTGGCAACCGAAATGACAATGTCACTCGGATCGGTGCAGTTGTCCGACGGATCGGTGGTCGCCGCCAGCGCGGCGGTTTCAGCCTCGGCTGCCGTGGCGTAGCAGGTATCGATGGTGCCCGGCGTGGCAGTGGGCGCAACCTCGTCGACCACGTCCAGGCCGACGAGCAGCGGGTACACCGGCGTGCTGGTGTCATCACCCAGGCGGCTCGGCGGGTTGTGGGAGCGGAAGACGATCAATGCGTTCTCCGAGCAGATCTGCGTCAACGCTTCGAACGTAATCACAGCCATCATCGTATCTGCTGACGTACCGTTACCACCCTCCGGAATGCCGACGGCGTAGTCGATCTTTCCCGCTGGTTCGTTCACATCACTGAAGACCTCAACCGTGAACGGCGGGTCGCCGGTGGTGATGCTCAGAAAATCCAGTACCGTGTCGTCATACCGCAGGAAGAACTGTCCGCCGACGATCGTCTGCGTAATATCGCGCATCCAAATCCCGACGGTCACGGTGTCGCCCACGCTGTAGCAGTCGGAATCCGCTTCGAGTGTCAGCCGGGGGCCGCTGTCCAGCCAGGGACAGTAGTCCACCTCGTCGCTGACCGCTCCGCCCAGTTCGCCGGTGTTCTCGGCGACGGCGTTCAACATCTCAGCAACCGTGTAGCTATCGCACGTCGCCAGCGTCACCTCGTTCGTACCGCTGTCGACATCCTCGGGCCCGTCGGCGGATTGCCACCAGTTGTTCTCGGCATTGAGCGTACCGGTCGCCTGGTTCAGAACTGCATAACCCGAATGATGAACAAACGCGTTGCTCTGAACCACCACGTCGGTTCGAGTGGACAGATCCCCATACTTCGCACAGATGCCGTTCACCCCGTCGTGCAGGACGTTGTCCTGGATGGTGATCGTGGCGGGAACATTCCCGTGCGGGTTCTCCTGGCCCGCATACAGACGTATGTCGCTGTAGCCGCTGGCGTTCTCGATATTGGCGTTCCAGACCTCGTTTTCGAGAATATCGATCGTGTCGGTGCAGTACGCGTCAACCTGAATCCCAGCGCGCTGCACGTCATGCACCTTGCAGCCCTCCACCACGGCGACGTTCGCCTGGATCAGCAGAATCCCGCCGTAGTTCGTCGGTCCAACCTCGCAGTACCGGATGGTCAGGTTGTCCATGTTCTCGGGTCGCATGCCCGACCAGGTACCCGTAGCGTTCGTCGAGAAGATGCAATCCTCGA
>CAZDTB010000365.1:0-5056 GCA_964508075.1 uncultured Planctomycetales bacterium | reverse complement strand
CGTGCGCGCCTTGGTCGCCGTGAGCGTGGCGCTGCTCCTGCTCGCGGCGTGGCGCCTCAATCCCCTGACGCTCGCCCTGTCGCCGCTCGCCATCACGGTCGTCCTTCTCTACTCGTACACCAAGCGCTTCACGCATTCTTCACACGTAGTGCTGGGGGCGGTGATCGCACTGGCACCCGTCGCCGCTTGGGTCGCCATCAACCCCGCCACGCTCGGCGCCACGGCGTGGCTGCTGATGCTGGCGGTCACCTTCTGGATCGCGGGCTTCGACGTGATTTACGCCTGTCAGGACGTCGACTTTGATCGTCGGGCCGGCCTGTACAGTCTGCCCGCCAAAATGGGCATCGCGACCGCCCTGTGGACCGCCCGGTGCTTCCACGTCTGCACGGTTGCCGCGCTCATCGCCGTCGGCCTCACCGCCAACCTCGGCACGCTCTACTTCACCGGCGTCGGCTGCGTCGCCATCCTGCTCATCGTCGAGAACGCACTCGTCCACCCCAACGATCTCAGCCGCGTCAACCTCGCCTTCTTTACGGTCAACGGCGCTGTCGGCGGCGTCCTCGCTATCCTCGGCGTGCTCGACGTCTGGCTGAACGTGGCGGAGACTCCGTGACCACCGAACTGCGATCCACCACCGCACCACCCCGCCGCGCCCGTCAGCGGCGTCGCGTCCGCACCTGGCAGGTGATCACACTCTGGCTGATCTGCATGGCACCGCTGCTGAACTGGGGGCTGCCAACCTCCAAGTACGACCCGCTGCTCTTCGGCGACGACCAGCCCTGGACCGCCGACCGCTACAACGCTGGTGAAGCCCTGCAAGCCCGGCGTGACCGCGTCGGCGGCGCCGACACCGACCTCGACCCCATCACCGTCACCGACCGCATCGTCGACCTGACCGAAGACGAGCAGGCCCGCGCCGCGATCCTGCTTCGCTATCGCCTCTTCTCCCGCCAGCCGGACGAAGTGATCTCATTCATGGCTCTGCAGAGCATGAATCCCCGCGAGCTCGACTTCGACCCGCGGCTTTACCAGTACGGCGGCGGTTACATCTATCTGATCGGCGTGGCTGTCGGGCTGTCGTCACTGCTTGGCCTGACCACGCTTACTGGCGACATCGGTGTCTATCTCACCCAGCCGGAGCTGTTCGCCCGCTTCTACATCGTCGCGCGCCTGGTCACGCTGCTCTTCGGGGCCGCCACGCTCGTCGCCACGATCCGGCTCACCCGGCGTGCGGCCGGCCGATCCGCCGGGTGGATCGCGTTCTTGCTGGTCGCCGCCTCCCCGGTGTTCCTCAGCGGCGTGCTGGAAGCCAAGCCCCATCTGCCGTCCGTCTGTCTGCTTCTCTGGGCGACCCTCAGCGCCCTCGAGTATCAGTCGAAGGGGCGCCTGCGCGACGCCCTCCACATGGGCTGGCAGGCGGGTTATGCCTTCGGCTTGACGTTCACCGGACTCGCCGGCGCGCTGCTCTGGCCACTGATGTTCTTGGCGAGAAAAGATCGTGCTGGTCGCACACTGCGTCACTTGGCCCTCGCCGGCGGGCTGGCTCTCGGGGTCTACATCGTCACCAATCCCTACGTCGCGTACAACCTGCTCTTCAACCGCGCCGCCCTGGCGGGCAATCTCGACAACTCGCTCGCCATGTACAGCCTCGGACAGACCCCCGAGGGCCTCACGCGGGTCGGCCAACTGCTGCTCGAAAGCTGTGGCCCGGGCGTCCTGGTTGGTGGATTGATTGCGATGATCTGGCTGGGCCTGCGTTGGCCGCGGCCGATCGTCCTCGCAATCGCGCCGGGCCTTGCCATGCTACTGCTCTGCATCGCGATCGGCGCCGGCAAACCGGCCGAGTTCGCCCGCTTCCTGCTGCTGCCGGCAATTCTCTTCGCGGTCGCCACGGCCGCCCTGGCCGCCGCACTCGCCAGCTATCGCCTCGGCTGGGGAATCCTCGTGACGGTCCTCGCCCTGGCCGTCATGCGCAGCCCGGCCTACCTGCATTCCTTCTGCGTCGATGCCCGCTTCCAGCACGAATCGCGCCACCTTGCCGGGCAGTACCTCCGCGCGCACGCGCCTTCGAGCGACGTCATCGGGGTCGTCCAGGTACCTGCACCATATGCCATCCCCCCGCTCGATTTCGCCCATCGCAGAATCCACCTGCTGCCGTCGAACGACGTTTCGCCCGTCGAATGCCAAGACCTCCCGCAGTGGCTCGTGCTCACCGCCGACGATGCGACCGTCCACCGTGACGCGTGGTGGCAACCCCACTACCAACTCATCCGATACTTCGCCGCCGAACCGCTCCAGCTCAGCCGCATCACCTGGGCCAACAAACCCGTCTTCGTCTACCGACGAACCGAGTGACACGGATCGGCATTCTCAAGCGCGCGACATTCAGAAGTGGAAGCCGGGCACGCGCCATCCGATGTAGCGGCCGGCGCCCCCGCCGGCCGGAGCACGCTGGAAACGCGCACTCGCACCGCCGACCTGTGAGGCGCAGGCCACTACATCACCCGCTTAGCCCGGACTATTCATACCGCAGAGAGCGCGGAGAGCGCAGAGTGTTGTTGAGACAGAAGTTGTGGCAGAATCCGAGTGCGTTTCGTTTTGACAGTGTGTATCACCTGTCCTTCTGCGTCGGCTTCGCTAACCTCTTTTCTATCACCTCTCTGCGATCTCTGCGTGCTCTGCGGTGAATTATCCGGGTTAGCATCGCTCAGAGCCGCAAAAAGAACGATGCCGACCATCGGTGGCCGGCATCGCCTGCGAAGGAACTGGATTGTCTGGAACGTCTGTTGTTGGGAAGCTACGGCACCATCACCACGATGCTGTAGTTCCCATCGGCCGGAAACATACTCGGCAACGAGCCCGCCTTGACTATGATCTTGAGTTCCAGCACGTCGCCGACGATCACGTCGCCGTCCAGAACGTCCGGAACGATCTGCCAGTAACCGAACAACTGGTAGAGCGGCCCCGGATCGTACAGCATGCGCCGGGCCTCCACACTGATCAGAACCACGATCTCATCACGCATATACGGTTGCTCGCGTTCCGGCAGAGCAACCCGCACGTGGTATTCCCCAGGCGTGGGCACATCCGGGTCACCCGCTTCCGGATCCGGGCGATATGCGGAGAGAATCCCCACTGCGGTGCCCGCGTCCGGAACGTAGACGAAACCCAGATCGGGCGGGAAGGCGTCGTATTCGGCGCCCGGAATCCAGCCGCGCGCAATCACGCCGGTCAGGTCCTGCCCGTCTTCGCCGTCCTGGCCATTTTGGCCGTCTTGGCCGTCGACGCCATCCACGCCGTCCTGGCCGGCGAGACCCTGGCAGTCAAACGCGTCCCAGAGCCCGTCGCCGTTGGCGTCTTCCTGGGGGTCATTGACGCCGTCGCCGTTCAGGTCCCAGCAGTTGACGCCCGGCGCGCCCGGCGCGCCCGGCTGCTGTTGCCCGGCCAGCTCGTCGTTGTTGGCGTCAATCTGCGCTTGTGTGTTCGCATTGCCGACGGCAACCCCGGCGCTGAACCACATCGCATCCAACAGGCCGCTGGTCGCGACGTCCTTACAGTCCACATTGGTGTCCATCGCCAGGACGAGCCCCATGCAGACCAGTCCAAGCATTGGTGATGACCGCAGCTTCATCGACAACCTCCTTTAGGTCTAGTGTGCCTCTTTGGCCCTCCGGCCTCCGTGGATTGGTGGCCGGTGTTTCCTCCGCCCCAAACCTCAACGGGCTTACCGCGTGGGGCTGAACATTCTACGCACCTAACTTTGCCGATGACTACTATCTATCGAATTCTTTGTGCTGTCTCACGCGAGTCCGAAAAACAGTCGCTTCACGCGGCGCACGCCAGGCGTCTGGCACACACAACCGGAACTCGCGTTGGGATTACCCCCCGGCAACCGGCGGCTATCGGACCAGCACGCCCGATCGGATCGAGATCGCTTCGCGTGTGAAGCTCCCCCCGTCGAAGCCACCGTAGTACGATTGATCGTCGTAGATCACTTCGGTGTAGCTCGACACATCGTCAAACACGTAGCCCGACTGCACCGATGGCCATGACGACCGCCACGTGAACGACTCTGCCAGCCAAGTATGGTCCCGCGACGGGCCCAGCGCCAGGTTCGCCGCCGGTCGCGCCGGCCCCGGTGCGTACGCCACCACACCGTTGCTGCTGGCGCAACCAGTCAGAGTCAGAAGCACAATGGTCGTCCATGCAACCTTTAGCATCAAACCATGTTAGGCCCCCCGCGCTACACCTCGTCAAGCGCCTTCTCGCAAAACCTGCGCTCTCCGCACGCCCAGGCGTCCCTCCGCCACTGGGCCTCGTGATTTATCGGGTCAGGAAAAACTTGGTCGAGATCTGCCGGGAGGGCGAGGCTCCTGCCGAGCCGAGGCTCGCCGGGAGGCTCGCCCTCCCAAGGCAACCGACTGTTTCTGAATGCGCGCTAGACGTCGGGGACCCCAACCAGCACGCCGCCCTGCGCAATCGACTCGCGCTCCCGCAACGTCAGCGCGATGCCCGCGCGTGACGTCGCCGGCAGACAACGCTCCGGCGCCCGGCCGTCGCGCAGACATGCGATGAAGTAGTCCAGCTCGCGCGCCCAGCCGGTTTCGTCGCCCACCGAGATCTTCTCCGGGGCATCGCCCCCATGGTAAAAGGCGATCTCCGGCCCCCGCCGCATACTCCAGTCCAGCGTGCCCGTCTCGCCCACCACGGTGATTGCCATTTCGAACGGCCACGGAGCGTGATAAACCCATCCGCCCTCGAGCGTGGCGTACCGCCCGTCGTTGTAAACATACGTCGCGACCACGTGATCGATCGCGCCAGAAGGTCCATGAGAGCCGTTTGCCGTCAGATTCGCAGGTGATCCCAGCAAGCACTGCGCAAAGTCGACGTCGTGCACATGCAGGTCAAACAAAGCGCCGCCGCTCTGGGCCCCGTCCATCATCCAGCCGCCGCTGGAATGGTCCGGCGCGCTGGACACCCGGCGCAATGCCGCGAAACGGACGGCCCCGATCTGTCCCTCGTCGATGCGCCGCTTGATTTCCTCGTACTGTGGCCA
>CAZDTB010000364.1:0-5060 GCA_964508075.1 uncultured Planctomycetales bacterium | reverse complement strand
CTTCTTCCAGAAACGCATCCTCGACCGGCGTGCCCGCGAAGTGGCCTGCGGCCTCTTTGTTTCCAGAGATCGCGAGCCCCGACGCCACCCGCCGAACCTGGACGCGCGTGCTCGTCATGTGCTTGATATATTCCCACGCCAGCTCCGGATGCTTGGACTTGCTGGTGATCGATAGCCCGGAGGCGTACACGACCGTGACACGATCGACGCCGTTGGTTGGTAACCCGACCACGCCGAAGTCCATCGCGTCGGCCCCATAGTCGATCATCTTCCAGTGGCCCTTGAGGTCCATCGCGGCTTGCCCGCTGCGGAAGAAATCGACCCCGGCCGCCGCACTCTCGCGCGGGTGCGGCACCGCCCGATACTTCGTCATCAGGTCCACGAGGAACTGTACCGCCTCGATCGACTGCGGACCGTCGAAGTAGCCGCTGGCTTGTTTGCCGGTCGGGTCCAGCACGTCCCCTCCGTTGGTCCACAGCCAGAGCACCCAGAACGGCATCACGTTCTCGAAGAACATGCCGTACTGCGTCGGACGGCGGGCCCCCTCCGGGAAGATCGTCAACTGCTTGGCCGTCTCCAGAAAGTCGTCCCAGCTCCACCCCGGCTGCGGATACGGCACGCCGGCCTCGTCGAACAGTTTCCTGTTGTAGTACAGCACCATCGGCGTGAAATCGAGCGGGATCGTGTAGATGGCGTCACCGCGCCGCGCGGTGGCCGTCACCGTCTCGAAGTAGCTGTCGAGGTCGAAGGTCTCGTCTTGCTCGATAAACGGTACGAGATCGCGCAGCACGCCGTTGTCGATGAACACCGCCGCCGAGGACGCATCGAGCGCAATCACGTCGGGCATGCTTCCGGCGACGTGCATCATCAGCAGCTTGGGGGCGTACTGCCCGTGCCCGGGGATCTGCTCGATTTGCACGCGCACGCCGGGATGCGCCGCCTCGAACTCCTCCTCAAACGTGTGTTCCAGCTTCATGAACTCCGAGTCGACCTGCGCCCCGCCCCAGTTCGAGACGCGCAAGACAATCTCCGGCTGCGCGGCCTCGTCTCCGCATCCAGCTACCAGAAGCGCGAGCGCAAGGGCGGCTCTCCACAGCCAACGTGGCGGCCGGGCCCCGCACCGGCCGGGAGGATCCGTCAGAGTCCCGTTCCCCGGCGGATGTGACTGTATGGGCGGACCCCCTTTCCAGCGTGGGGGACCGACTCGAACTCGGACTGAGCTGATCGCGGCGCTTAACATCCGACGTCTCAAAGACCTCTTTACTTGATTCGGCGCCATCATAGCCCCAGAGCTGTGCCGACCGAAGCCCTGCCGCACGTCTCGCGGAATCTCTGAGCAACCTCTTGCACCGAAGGCGCTTGTGCCCCACGCTGTTGATCTGAGCATCCGCCATGCGCCGACGCCATCGTCGGCGGCGCAGAATCGGGCTCGTACTGTCCAACCCAGTCGGAAAGGATTCAAGCGCCATGGCAGCCAAGATTGCGATATTCTGGCCCGGCGACTACCGCCCCAAGCCCAACGAGTGGGCCCTGCCCAGCGTCACCAAGGCCACGGAGCAGCTCGAAGCCGCCCTGAAGAAACTCGGCCGACAGTCCTACCGCATCGAAGGCTGGCTCACCAAGCCGCACGAAGCCATCGAGAAGCTCGGGCCGGTCGACGACCCGCTGATCGGCGTCTGCGTGCACTGGTTCTACGGACCGCAGACTTGTGATGGCGTGGTCGGCAAAGACACCCCATTGCTGCTGGCCAGCAACTTCTCCGGACAGTGGCCTGGTCTTGTCGGCCTGCTCAATACCGCCGCCTGCCTCGAATCCGTCGGGCGCAAGTGTTCGCGCGTCTGGACCGACGCGGACGACTGGCCCCGTGACGACACGTTCATGGCCCGGTTGCAGGAGTGGTGCACGACCGGGCAGATCGAGTACTCCGAGACCGAGATCGCCCCGCCGCCGCCCACGCCACCGCAGGCCGAACAAATCGCCCAGGCGGTCCACGACGAGATCAAACGCCGACGCGTCCTCGCGATGATGCTCGGCGACACGTCGATGGGGATGATCAACGGGTACTTCGGCACGCGGCTGCTGAACCCGATCGGCTTCACCGAACACAAGGTTGATCAGGCCTGGATCATCGACCGCGGCCGGCGTATCGACGCCAAGCGCATCGACGCCGCCCTGGCGTTCGTCAAGGAGCAGGGCGTCACGTTCCACTGGAAGGAGGAGGGGGCCGAGGACTTTGACGAGAACGCCACGCGCGAGCAGCTCCGCGACTACCTCACCGTGCTCGACCTCGTCGACGAGTTCAAGGCCGACTGCCTCGGCTGGCAGTACCAGCTCGGCCTGCTGCCGCTACGGCCGCCGTCGGATTTCTCGGAGGGCCTGCTGAATTCGGTCTGCCGGCCGGAATCTAACGGCGACACGATCGTCTGCGCGACCGAGGCCGACCAGGGCAACCTCGTGCCGATGGAGCTGATGAAGCGGCTGCTCAAGGTGAAGGGACTGCACCAGGCGGTGATGTTTCACGACGTTCGCTGGGGCGGCGAGCACGACGGCCGGTTCGTCTGGGTGCTGCTGAACAGCGGCTCGTGCGGCGCGTACGCGTTCAACCATGACCCCGAGACGCTCAAGGGCGTGCACTCCTACCGCCAGCCCGCCGGCTACTTCCCCGTTCCCGGCGGCACGTTCACCGGCGAGAGCCTACCCGGAAAGGTCACCTGGGCCCGGGCCTGGATCAAGACGAGCGACGAAGCGACGGAGCGACGAAGCGACGAAGGGAATGTAGCGTCGGGTCTCCGTGCCCGACGTGAAAATGTAGCGGCCGGGCCCCGTACCGGCCGTCACGCCACCGTAACCTCCGAACTCTGGATGGACATCGGCCGCGGCGAGGTCGTTCAGCTCCCGGAAGAGAAACGCGACGCCTGGTGGAAAGGCACCACCGAGCAATGGCCCTTCATGGCCACTGACCTCGGCATCACGCGCGACACGCTGATGGCTCACTACATGAGCAACCACATCGCAGTCGCCTACGGCGATATCTTCGACGAGATGGTGGCGCTTAGTCAGGCACTGGGATTCAACGTGCGAATCCTGGGCTAACGGAGATCGGACATGGACCACGCAAAGCTGCTCATTGTGATAGCCCTGGGATCTTGCATTGGCTGCGCGGCAACGGAAACGGCGGGATTGAAGCGAACGATCCGCGCCGACGGCGTCGGCCGCGCCCGGGCGGCACCGGACACGTTCATCCTCAGCGCCTCGGTCACTCATATGGACAAGGACCTCGACGCCGCCCGGCGCCGAACGCTCGAAGCCAGCGCCCAGGTGCTCGATGCGGTCAAGCCCTTCCCGATCGACGACGCCCGCTCGTCGACCGAGGACTTCAGCCTGCGCGCCAGAGAGGCCTACCAGACAAGCGAGTTCCTCGGATACGAGTTCGAACACTCGTTCAAGTTCGTCCTGACGGATGTGCAGCGCAGTGACGAGCTGACCGAGGCGGTCGTGCGCGCCGGGGCGACCTCGGCGTACGGGCACTTCAGATCGTCGAAGGCCGAAGAGCTGGGCCCACTGGCCCGTGTGCGCGCCGTGCGGAATGCCCGCAAGAAGGCGGAGGAAATGGCCGGAGCCCTGGGCATGAAGGTCGGCCCGCCCATCTCGATTCGCCCCGTGGACGAGGATTTCACGAACGCGTGGCTTTTGAGCGTCTCAGGCGGGCAAGACGACGACGATAGCGCCTCCCCTGTGGACGTTGGCGCGGAACTGACCTTCGTGCCGCCACAGACCATCGAGGTCACCGCCGCCGTACGCGTCGAGTTCGAGCTGATCGCCAGCACACCCGCCGAGTAGCACCAGCTCTGCGCGAGAGCGCATCTCAGCGTCCTCGGGACTACGGAGTCTCCGCGGGCGCCTCGCGTTCGATCTTCTTCGGCACCCCGAGCTACTCCGGGGCCTTCTCGAGCTCGTCACCCTAACGCTTGACGACGTAGTCACCCGCCCGCTTGCCGGGAACCAGCTTCCAACCTTCGTTCAACTCCAGCGTCCAGCCGTCGCCGACCAGCGGACGGGCATTCCTGTCGCCCGGCGCCGGAACAATCACCTTTGACCAGTCGCCGGCGATCAGCGCGCCGCCCGAGTCCACGTTCAGGATTCCCCACGCGTCGCTCATCTTCATCTTAGGGTATACGCGCCCCAGGTCGTCCAGCGGCTGAATATCGCGCGGGTCAAACTGAAACTGCATGCTGTGAATCGGAATGATCAGGACCGGACCGGTCACAAAGCGCTTTCGATATCGCGCCAGGTGGCTCTGGTTGGCCGTCGCGCGCTCCGTCTCGGCGGCGATGAGTCGCGCCGCATCGTACGCGGCACTTCGCTCTGCCGCCGTCGCTTCCAGATCGCGCGGCACTGCAATATTCAGAGCATCCGCGAGCAGGTCTCCGAGGTCGACGGCAGCGGAGAGGCCCCTTCGCCATTCGGGCTTGGCCCCATCGAGCAGCAGCCCGTACGCCGCACCAGAAACGTACGCAAACGAACCCGTGTACGTCGGCCAGCGCTTGGCCAGCTCGAAGTTCTTCAGCGCCCGTTTGACCGCCCCCTGCTCCGAATCGGCCGACAGGCGCACGCCGGTGTACTCGGCCAGCCCCTCCAGCGTTTCCATCGCCCGCTCTTCTCTGGCCGCCTCTGGGAACACCAAGCGCCGGTAGGCGCGAAATGTCAGCGCGTCGGCCACCGCCTGGTGACGTTCGAGGTCTGACGCCTTCAACGCCGCCTGCAAAGCTCGCCACTCGAGTTGCAACCAGACGCGCCCGTCGCGCGTGTCGAGGTGGCGGTTGGCAGTATTACCCGCCGACAGCCCGAGCTGCGCCTGAACGCGGTGAAACATTTCGTGTGCCAGCATGTGCAGCCGTTCGCGCTTCTCCTCAGGAAGCGGCCACGGCAGCATGACCCACGTAACGCCGGCCCATTCCTTCGCCGTGCCGGCAATCGGCTCCTCCGGCGGCAGCGTGCCCACGAAAACACCATCCTGCTCGCTGAGAAGTCCCTCGCGGTCCGCCTGACTCGCAATAACC
>CAZDTB010000363.1:0-5105 GCA_964508075.1 uncultured Planctomycetales bacterium | reverse complement strand
GCAGATGCTCGAGCCGTTGCCCGACACCAGCTCGTCCTGCACGGTCGCGACCGCCTGCCCATTCTGCATGACCATGCTCACCGACGGCCTCAAGGACCTCGAATTCGAGGACGTGCAGCAGCTCGACGTGGCTGAGATTCTGCTGAAATCCGTGCGTGGCGAAGCGCAAGCCGCGCCGGCGAAAACCTCGACAGCCGACATGCAGGCTTCATAATCGGGTGCTGTGGACGAGCAGGTAACCCAGACCGACGCGCCGCCACTACCCGACGTGGGCAGATGGGCGGCGGACGCGCACAGGGCACGTTGGGGGTGGGATGGCTTGTGGCTTAGCGCGATTGTGCTGACGGCGTTCGTGCTGCGCCTGATCTACGTCCTGCAGTCGCGCGCGAACCCGTATTTCGACGCGCCGGCGATGGACCCACTCTATCACCATGATTGGGCGCGGGCCTTCGCCGCCGGGGAGACGTTCTGGGAAGACGCCTACTTCCGCGCGCCGCTCTATCCATGGTTTCTGGGCGTAGTGTATCGGCTTTTCGGGGCGGACAATTTGCTCGCGCCGCGCATCGTACAGGCTGCGCTCGGCTCGCTCAGTTGCGGGATGCTCTATCTGATCGGGCGATCCGCGTTCAGCCGCACCGTCGGCGCGATCGCCGGCTTCGCGGCCGCGACCTACTGGATCTTCATCTACTTCGAGGGGGAACTACTGATCCCGGTGCTGATCGTCTTCCTGGATCTCGTGCTGTTGCGGCTGTTGCTCTGGACCGGCGACCGACGCAGCCCCCTCGCGTGGGTGCTGTGCGGCTTGACACTCGGCATCTCGGCCCTCGCCCGCCCCAATATCCTACTCATCGCACCGGCGCTCGTGGTCTGGATCTTTGTGCTGCACCGCCCGCGCTGGCGGCGGGCCTTCGTTTACGCGGCCTGCCTCTTCCTCGGCACGATCGTGCCCATCCTGCCCGTCACGATCCGCAATTACGTGGTCGGCGACGATCTGGCGCTGATCGCCACACAAGGCGGCGTCAACCTCTACATCGGCAACAACCCGCACTCCGACGGAAAATCAGCCGCGATCAAAGGCGATCCCGGCGCCTGGTGGCCGTGCTACCAAGCGCAGATCGCGCGGGCCGAGCAGGCGATCGGCCGCCCGCTCAAAGGCTCCGAAGTCTCGCAATGGTACCTCCGCCAAACCCTACGCTTCTTCTGGCAACAGCCGGGCAAGGCCACGGCTTTGCTGCTGAAGAAGCTCGGATACTTCTGGTCGCACTGGGAAATCTGGAACAACCAGGACATGCGCTTCGTGGCAGAATACTACGCCCCGATCGCGAACTACCTCCCGCTCGGGTTCTGGCTCGTGGGCCCGCTGGGCGCGCTCGGCGTCTGCCTGAGTCTGGGGCGTGCAAGGCAACTGTTCCCATTGTGGGGCTTCGTGCTGATCTACATGACCAGCGTGGTGATCTTCTTCGTCACGTCGCGCTACCGCGTGCCAGTGGTCGCCGTGCTGATCTTGCTGGGCAGCTATGCGGTGTGCTGGTACGTGCAGGCGCTGCGGGCACGACGCTGGCCTTCCCTGGCGGCGGCAACGCTGGTGCTGGTAGTGATGGGTCTGCTCGCTGCCCACACGCCGGAGGATATCGACGAGCCGATGCTTCAGCAGCACGCCGCGACAGGAATGAAGCTCGCACACACCGCCGACTATGCCGAGGCCGAGCGCTTCCTGAGCGAGCTGGTGAAGCGGGCGGATGCAGCCGGCCAGCCGCTCGAGGCCGAATACTGGCACATGCTCGGCTACGTGCGGATGAAGCAGGAGAAGCTGGTCGACGCGCCGCCGTGTTACGAGCGGGCGCTCGAGATTCAGCCGTACTACCCCGAGGCCCGCGGCCACCTCGGTTACACGCTCGCGGCCTTGGGACGGCTCGACCAGGCCACCGAGCAGTTCGCGCAGCTCGTGCGCGACGATCCGCAGAACGGCACAGCCCGCGCCAGTCTGGGCAGCGTACTCGCTCGGCGCGGTCGCATCGACGACGCCGTCCCGCAGTTGCTCACTGCGATCGAGATCGACACGGAGAGCGCCCGGGTGCTGGTCGAAACGGCCGAGGTATTGCGGTTTCAGGGACGCTCACCAGATGCACTGCGGCTGCTGAGGGCGGGGCGCGAGCGGTTTCCGGAAAACGTGACGTTGACGGTTGCATTGATCAAGATGCTGGCGCACAGTCCGGATACCGCCGAGCGGACCCAGGCCGTACGACTCGGCCAGGAGGCCTGCGAGCGCACGACCTTCGAGAACGCACTCGTTCTGGACGCGACCGCGTTGGCACAGTTCCGCGCCGGACAGCGCGCCCAGGCCATCGAAACCGCGCGACGGGCATTGGAGGTGGCGACGCGACAGGGCCTGACCGCTCTCGCCGGTGAGATTCGACGTTCATTGCAGAAATACCAGGCCGCCACCCGCCCCTGAGCAGCCGGGACGCGGAAAACAAGGACCAAGCCATGCAGCACGATTGTCCGCACGACAAACCGATCCCACGCGGCAGAGAGAACTTCGGCGACGGGTGGCGGCACGACTTCAGGCCGCTCGAACCGATCGACATCCGCAAGGCAAATACGTTTTCCGAGATGCTCGACCAAATGACGCGGGCGTCGTTCGGGGCACGTGGGCTCGGCGAGGCCGCCGAGGTGCTCTACGAGATGGTCACCGACCCCAAGTGCTTCGTGGTCGGCACGTTCTCCGGGGCCATGACCATTGCGAAGATGGGCCTGGTGATGACCGAGATGATCGACCAGGGCATGCTCAACGCCGTGATCAGCACGGGGGCCCTGATCGGCCACGGCGTGGTCGAGCAGTCGGGCGGCACGCACTTTCGCTACAACCCGTCGTGGAGCGATCCCGAGCTGTACCAGAGCGGCTACGACCGCGTCTACGACACGCTCGAGCTCGAGAACAACCTGTACGACGCCGAGGACATCCTGGATATCGTGCTGGAGAAGGCTTCGCCCACCGAGCCGTTCGGCACGTGCGACCTGACCGGCTGGCTCGGCGCGCATCTGGCCGAGACGCATTCCGGACGAGGAATCCTGCAATCGGCACACCAGCAGCGCGTTCCCGTCTATATCCCCGCATTCACCGATAGCGAGATCGGTCTCGACGTGTACACCTATAACGTGCTCGCTGCGCGAAAGGGACGTAACCCCGTACGCTTCGACCCCATGCGCGATCTGGAGGACTTCCTCACCCGCTTCAGCGCCGCCGAGCGACTCGGACTCTTCACCATTGGTGGCGGCGTGCCACGCAACTGGGCCCAGCAGGCCGGACCGCTGGCCGAGCTCCTGCACCTCAAAAGCGCCGGCGAAACCGGGGGGTTCATGCGCTTCCGCTACGCCGTCCGGATCTGCCCCGAGCCGGTGCATTGGGGCGGCCTCAGTGGCTGCACCTTCTCCGAGGGCGTCTCGTGGGGCAAGTTCATCCCCCCCAGCGAAGGCGGCCGCTTCGCGGAAGTCCTCTGCGACGCGACGATCGCCTGGCCGATCCTGGTCCGCGGCGTGCTTGAGCGGATGGAACGCGTATAGAACGGCGAGCCGATCGTAAGGCACAGCTCACCGCAAAGCGTTACGCGCCGCGCAGTCAGAGCCCGAAGCGCAATCAGAACCCGAAGGGCATGCGAGGGCCTCGGCCGTCGGCGCGTGATTACGCGCCCTGGTGTACCTCCGCTTCCCCCTGAGACCCGTTGACCGGACGACATTGTCCGCGCGGCAAACTGGCTCGCGAGTGCGCTCGAACAAGCCGGAATTCGCATTATCCTTGACTCGCAAGACGTCAGGAATTAGTGTACTACTGTCAGCGCGTCACTTGCACGCTGCGGAAATCTGTTCTGTTCAAAGCACTTACGGTGCACATCGAAGGAGGGCATCATCATGTCCCGCCGAAATCTCGTCAGGGGTGTTGTTGGTTTGACCTGCGTTTCGTTCCTGGTGGCGGCAACCCAAGCCGACAACGCGGCTCCGGTCGGCGTGGTCGTCCAGGAAGACACCTCGGCCGGCATCGTTCTGCAATACGACCTGGGTGACTTCACCACCGAGACCGTCACGATCGACGGCGAAAAGTACGCCCGCATCGCCCTCGGTAAGGAAAGCCTGATGGAGGTAGCCGGCGCCCCGGCGCTGCCGAACGTCTGCCGTGCCATCATCATTCCCGACGACGGCCAAATGGTCGTAAAGGTGTTGGCCTCGTCGTACTACGACATTGCCGACATCGACGTCGTTCCGTCGAAGGGTCCAATTCCGCGATCGATGAATCCAGCGGACGTGCCCTACACGTTTGGTGACGTCTATCAGGCCAACGTGTTCTACCCCAAATCAGTGGCCACGCTATGCGAGCCGCACATCCTGCGTGACTATCGGGGCGTGGTGGTGGTGCTGAACCCATTCCAGTACAACCCGGTGCGGCACACGCTGCGCGTTTATACACAGGTGACGTTGAAAGTCGCCCGCGTCGGTCCGGGGCAGGTCAACGTGCTGGATCGTCGGCGCGACAATATCAGCCTGGCCTTTCACGAGCTCTACGAGCGTCACTTTCTGAACTATGGCATGCATATGCGCTATGACCCGATGGATGAAGACGGCGACATGCTGATCATCGCGCATGACGCGTGGATCGCGAACGTGCAGCCGCTGGCGGATCACAAGAACCTGCGCGGGATCGATACGACGATCGTGGGGGTCGCGACGATCGGCAATAACGCGACCGCCATCCACGACTACATTCAGGGCGTGTACGACAGCAGCGATCTGGCCTTCGTGTTGCTGGTGGGCGATGTGGCGCAGGTGGCGACGCCCATTGCCGTGTCGGGCTATGACGGTGCTTCTGATCCGACCTACGCCAAGCTGGCCGGCGACGATAGCTACCCGGAGATCATGGTGGGGCGCTTCTCGGCAGAGACGCCGGGGCAGGTCGATACGCAGGTGCAGCGCACCATCGAGTACGAGCAGATGCCCGCCACCAGCCAGGAGTGGTTCTGGAAGGGCACCGGGGTCGCGTCGAACCTCGGCGTCGGCGACGACGGCGAGTATGACGACGAGCACATCGACAACATCCGCGACGACCTGCTCGC
>CAZDTB010000362.1:0-5144 GCA_964508075.1 uncultured Planctomycetales bacterium | reverse complement strand
GGCACGCCCGGCCCGGAGTTGGGCACCAGCAGAAACGCGTTGCCCAGCCCGTGAAAGAAGTCCTCCGTCGTGATCGGGTAGTGCGTGTTGCTCCAGTCGTCGAACTCCCGCTTGCCCGGCACCACGTCGTACGTGCAATGCACCAACTCCCCCGGCCGATGCTGGATGATCCACTTTCCCCGCTCCCGCCGATTCGGCGCGCTGATCCCCAGGTTCCGCAGCATGCGCGGCACGTCCTCAATGGGCCCGACTTGCTCCGAAACCCGCAGCGCCGACCGCTGCCGCTGACCGGTCTCCCAGGTCAGCTCGACGTGCAGCCGCCCCTGCTCGAAGTTCGGCGTCAGCTCGTACCGCAGCGCCTCCTCCGCGCCCAGGCCCGGCACCCACGCCAAAGCCGCGCAGACCGCAACCGCCAGCCTCTGCCCCCGACCCGCAAATGAAAGCAGTTTGCTCATCCTGGCCAGCCTATGCTCTCATGTCTGTCGCGGCAACGGCGCAGCCACCGCGCAAATACGCCGCCCCCGTGCGCCGGCTGCCGCTCCTACACCGATATTCTCCCTGACAGCATGGTCGCCGGATGCACGATGCCGCGATTGTCTCACATCTTGCCGATCATCCTGGCGGGCAACGTCTTTGCGGGATCGTTCCCGGGCCAGCCCGTCTACGTCGGCTCCCGCAGCGTCGTGCTTAGCTGCGAATCTGCCAACCGCGCCGAGATCGACCGGATCCACGTCTGGGTCTCGACCGACGACGGTGAGAGTTGGCAGGAGGCAGCAGTCACCCCCGGCGGTGCCAGCACCGCGCGCTTCGAAGCTGAAGACGACGGTAACTACGGTTTCTACACAATCTTAGAGAACAGAGCCGGCCGCTCGGCCGCGGTGCCAACCGCCGGCAGCAAGCCGCACTTGCGGGTGATCGTTGATACTGCCCCGCCCACGCTCCAGATCCACAGCACGCGCCAAGCCAGGTCAGACGAGGGCGAAACGCTCCTGCGTTTAGACGTTTCACTCGTCGACGAGAACCTCGGCGATGCCGGCACACGCCTCTTCTACCGCGCCGACGCCGACACGGGCTGGCAGGATGCCGGCCCGGTCATCTATGCCGCCGGCGTCGTCAATTGGCGGCTCCCGCTAGATATCCCCGCGAGAATCGACCTCCGCTTGGCCGCCACGGACCGCGCCGGTAATCAGGCCGTCGACGAAATCCTCGCCGTCAGCATTGGGTCGCCCGCCACCGTGCCACCCCAACGTACGGAAGCCAGGCACGACCCGGGGCTTGAACCGGTCACGGTCCCTGAGGTGGAGCCCGTGACCGTTGCCCCGGTCCGCCCGGTCACACTCGCCCACGACGTCGAGCCAAGCCGTGAAACCCAGCCGACGCTCCAGGGCGCCAAACGAGCCGAGCTCCTGCGTGAGCAGGCGCGTCGCTTCATTTCCGAGGGTCGCTTCCCGCTAGCCGGTGCCCGTTTGCAGGAGGCCCTGGAGCTCACCCCGAACGACGCTGACCTCCAGGTCGATCTTGCCAGAGTCCTCTACCGAACCAGGCAATACGACCGAGCCGCGCACCACTATCAGCTGGCCCTGGAAGCCTACCCCGACCACCTCGCGGCCATCGAAGGCCTGGCACTGGTCGCCGTCGGCCAAAAACGTTACCCTGACGCCCGCTCGCACATGCAGCACCTGCTTCGGCTCTGCCCGGAGTCCGGGGAGCACTGGCTGCACTTCGGCGACGTCGAGCACATGCTCGGCAACACCGCCGACGCCCGTGCCGCCTGGAACCAGGCGCTCCAGCTCGAGCAAGCGGACCAGAGCATCCGCAAAGAAGCGCAAAAAAGACTGGAACTCTTCGGCCGGAAGTAGCGGGCGGCGCCCCGCTGGCCGTGGTCGGTCGAACAACGCTGCCGCAACGAAATCGCGCTGCCGTTCGGTTCAACGCCATGCAAAAAACTACGGCACAACCCCCACCAATCGTCGTCCTCTTCGGCGATGAGGAATTCCAGAAATCGCAGGCCCTCGCACGCCTCCTTGACGCACTCCTCCCGGCGGGAGCCGACCGCGCCCTGGCCCTCTGTGAATACGAGGGGACGAAACGCGAGGACCAGGGCGGTCCCACGTTGGCGGCGGTGATGGACGACCTCGCCACGCTGCCGTTCCTCGCCGATCGGCGCGTCGTCGTCATCCGCGATGCTGACAAGTTCATCACCGCCCACCGCGAGAAGCTCGAAAACTACCTGCAATCTCCCACCGAAACCGGGACGCTCGCGTTGCTTTGCCGCAGCTTCCCCAAGAACACCCGCCTCTACAAAGCGGCCGCGGCGGCTCGCGGCCAACTGATCGAATGCAGGAAGCTCACGACGCGCGGCCTGATCGACTTCGTCACCGCCGAGGTTCGCGCCCGCGACAAGCGCATCGACTACGCCGTTGCTGCCCGGCTGGTCGAGCTGATCGGCCCAGACCAGGGCTTGCTGGTAGGCGAGGTCGAAAAGCTCTGCCTGTACGCTTACGACCGCCCCGCCATCACCGGCAACGACGTGAGCGATCTGGTCGGCCTGACTCGCGAGGAGAAGATCTTCGCCGTCATGGACGCCGCCGCCACCGGACAGCTCGCGCTGGCCCTCCAGCTCTGGCACCAGGTCCTCGCGACCGACAAAGACGCGATCTACAAAGCCCTCGGCGGGATGTCGTACAAGGTCCGGGCCTGGCTCACCGCCCATCAGATGGCCGCCGACGGCCTGCCCCCCCGCGCAATCGCCCCCAAGGTCGGCATGTGGAGCCGCGAGCGTGAGCTCGGCACGCTCCTCCGCCGACTCTCACCAACTCGCCTCAAACGCACCCTCGCTGCTATCGCCCAACTCGACTCGCAAGCCAAGGTCGGTGCCCGGTCGATAGATACTGGCATCGAAGCCGTGTTAGCCGAGGTGGCTGCTCCGGCCTCCTGAAGCACGCTTGCGGAGTGCTGGCATGAACGCGAGATCGGCCGCAGTTGCGGCAGGCCTTTGTCTTCTCGCCATAACCGCCGGATGCGCCCCCCCAGCCGGCAGCCCGACCGCCCACCGCGCCACCGACGATGGCCCGATATCCATCGACGCCGACACCTCGGCCACGGCCGCCGATGCGCACGACCTGCAAACCGTCGGCGACGTCGAATCCGGAATGGAGCCGGTGCAACGCTGGATTGAGCAGATCGAGCGGATCGACGATCTGCACGCCCGCGTGGCCCGGCAACCGGCCGATGGAGAGCTTAGTCCCACGACACAAACCGGTTACGGGCAGAGCCCGACGGCGCTCCGCCCGCAATCTGAAGACGGTGCGACCGACTCGCCAGGGGGCCCTCCGGCTACGCAAAGCGGTCCCGATCCGGTTCCTGAGCACCAGTTGTCAGGCTCGGAGACGGATGTGGCCCCCGTCCTCGGGCGCGTCACCGCTCGGGCCGCGGAACCGCCGCCGCAGACCACGAGGCCGACCGGCAAGGCCTCGCCATCCGTAAACGCTCCCGCGGAGGCTGCCGGCCAGCCGCTGACCATCCAGGAATTCGCCGAGCAGTGGCTTGCCCAGCCTGCCGACACCTCATATCGCACCCAGCTCGACCGCCGCCTGCTGCTGGTTCTCAGTGGCAACTACGAAGAAGCCCGTCGGCCGCTCGAGATGGTCTCCGCCGAGCAGCAGCAAATGGCCACCCAGTTTGTTGAAGCGCTCATCGCGATTCGTGAAAGCCACGGCGGGGACTCCGGGGCCGAGGCCGACCGCATCCTCGTTCGGATCGAGGCCTTGGCGGAATCGCTCGTCCCGCTCAGCGATCTGCGCATCTCCAACCTCGCTCTGACGCGCGCCGTCCACGGCTTCGGGCGGTACGAGGCCTTCGACCCGCCCCAGTTCTTCACCGGCCGCGAGAACGAATTCGTCGTCTACTGCGAGGTCCAGAACTTCCTCAGTCGTCCCACTGCTGACGGAAGCTATGAATCCCTGTTCTCCCTGCGAACCACCGTTCTGAGCCGCGCCGGCGACATTGTCCTCGAAATCAACGACGAGCACATCGCCGACAAGTGTCGGACCCGCCGGCACGATTGCTTCATCCCCCGCTTGGTCCGTCTGCCGGCCACGCTTTCTCCCGGCGAGTACGTGGTCAAAACCACGATTATTGATAAAATCGGGAAAAAGGTAGCGGAGAAGCGGACGACGTTTCGCATTGTCGCGCGATCATAGCGAAACGTGGTGGGCAACCTGTAATCCGGTGGTACGCCGAGAGGCTTCGTAAGTGAACGTGCCCCGTTTCATCCGGCGCTGGTTTCGCGCCCCCTACGACGGCCTGCGCCATCACGCCGCCGTGGAGGAAGGCGTACTCTACCGCGCCGGCCAGCCACGCCCGGAAGAGCTCCGCGAGCTCATCCGACGCGACCGCCTCAAGACCGTCGTCGCCCTCCGCGGGAGCCGCGACCCCGACGACCCCGACGCCTGGGAGCAGACCGAACGCCGCATCTGCGCGGAAAACAACGTCGATTTCGTCACACTGCCCTGCAACCACAAGAACCCCCCAACCGCCGAGCAGTTTCAGCGCTTCCTCGACCTGATGCGCGACCGGCAGCGCCACCCGGTCCTGATCCATTGCCGCATCGGCCAGCAGCGCACCGGCATGTTCTGCGCGCTCTACCGCGTGCATTTCCAGGGGAGGGACCCGGAGGAAGCCCTGCGCGAGATGGACGCCCTCGGCTTCAACATCCACCACCGCCGCCACCGCCGACTCCTCGAAGCCTACTACCGCTTTGCCAAGCTCGGACCGGCCGAGCTTCGGGAGCAATCATAGGCTCCGGTGCCACCGCTTTCTCACGCGGGCTCCTCGCCACCCGAGTGCTGTTTGGCGCAGCGTTCATGTGGAACAGCGGAGAATACAAGCGCGGCCACGTTTGCGGTGATCGCATCCCGGCCCATAATACCCGTCACCGGCGCGCAGGCCCGAGGACAGACCCCCTGGAGGTCAACGATATGCTGCGAACACTGCTTCTGATGTCAATCTGCGGTGCGGCTCTAACCGTATGGAGTTGCGGTAAGCAGGAGGCAACACCGGAAAACACACCGGCAGAGCCGGTCGCCGCCACCCCCGCGCCCGACCAGCAACCCAGTCTCACGATTGCGGTGATTCCCAAGGGC
>CAZDTB010000361.1:0-5177 GCA_964508075.1 uncultured Planctomycetales bacterium | reverse complement strand
TCGGGCCGGAGGTAGCATTTACTGGCCTCGTTGCGCACCGCACCGGTGTGTGTTTCGAACATCAAATTGAATTCGCGAGGTTCGGTCAGTGAGTCAGGGGTGTGACAGTTCGGACACGGGCGCCTGCCACCCGAGAATCTATCGACCAGAAGGGGCTCCGCAAAACACTCGAAGTCATGTTGGTCGGGCCCCGCCTCTGGATCGGTCTTCTCGTAGTCAAAGCCCGTCAAGAATAGGTATCGCCTGCTCGGACTTCCTTCCTCTCCAGCTCGAAAATGCTTGAGGTAACCGATATTATTCTTCCGCGCGTAGGCCCGTACAGCTTCTTCAATGAGATAGAATAGAACCGCTGTCTCAGACTCGAAGGCCACGGACGTCGTCTTAGCTTTCTCCGCAACAATTTGCACGTCTGCGCCGCCCTCCCATGCGACGGTCCTGTCAATCACAGAGCCGCGCGGGAATATGGTGACGCACCAGACTTGGTCAGCCCGAAACCGTCTTTGGCATTCCCTGCAATCCACCATCGGATCGCTGAAGCCGCTCACGTGGCCGCTGGCCTCCCAGACTTTGGGATTCATGATCAGCGCCGCGTCGACGCCGACCATGCTGACCTCTTTGCCGTCCGGGCCGGTCGGCGGATTGAGGACCATGTCGCGCCACCAGAGATCCTTGATGTGGCGCTTCAGCTCCACGCCCAGCGGGCCGTAGTCCCAGAAGCCCCCCAGACCGCCGTAGATCTCGCTGCCGGGAAAGATGAACCCGCGGCGTTTGCACAGGGCGGTGAGTCGCTCCATCAGATTCGGTTCGGCTGCCATCGGCCGGGCTCCTGGGGGTCTTGAAAGCGTCGTATGATAAGATTCGGCTGGTTTGGCCGCAAACAGAGCCCTGAGCGCATACGGAGCCCTGAGCGCATACGGAGCCCTGAGCGCATACGGAGCCCTGAGCGCGAGCGAGGGGACCGTTGCGGGCGGATCCGGGCTGGGCCGGGACCCTCGCTGGTGCTCAGGGGTGTGCTCTTTCCCCCTCGCTGGCGCTCAGGGCTCTGTTTATGCTCAATGCTCTGATTCGTGCCGCGCCGCCGGCCGCGGTTCATCGCGCCAGGTCATCCCCCTGATAATCCGTTACATACGCGACGGCTCTGGCGACGCTCTCGCGATCCCATAAATAACGGGAACTGCCCCGGCGGGTCCAGACGGCTGCGTCGGGGCCCACGCGGCCAGCCTCGCGCAATCGGCGTGTCGTCCAAGCCTTGAACTGGGATAACGCGACCCGGGGCGAAACGTCGCCGACCGCAACGACGACATGCACGTGATTCGTGCGCACGTTCAGGGCAAGCAGTTCCCAGCCCTTGATTCGACAATGCTGCTCGATCCTAGTGCTGACAACCGCGCGGGCAGGTTCATCTAGATGCACCTGAGCACGCCGAAGGCGCTCGGACGACCGCCCTACGCGGGTGGGATCGGTCGGTGCGTACTGGTCGCCATAGATGTGGTGCTCGTCATCCACCGATCCGCGTTCGTCGCCGTGCAGCCATGTGCCGTAGCAGGTCCATGTCAGAAGATAAGCGAGTGGGACGGGCATGGAGCGAGCGTAGTCCGGTCTGTGGAGGCAGACAAGTCCGAGAGATTTCGTTGCGGGGGGAGGTGGCCCCTCGCTAGCGCTCAGGGCTCTGTTTGCGCGCATCGCGTAGGCGAGTGTGCTCGTTCTGGCAAAAGCGGTCGGTCATGCCGGCGACGTAGTCGGCGACCACGCGCGCGGCGCCGTCGCGCTCGACACGGGCGGCGTAGCGCGCGGGCATCTGCTGCGGGTTCGTGACGAAGGCGTTGAACACGGCGTGGACGACGCGGCCGGAGTCTTCGTCCATACGCACAACCTCGGGATTTCGATAGACCCGGGCGTGCAGCAGCTCACGCAACGCGTCGAGTCGGCGGCGACTCTCGTCCGGAAGCTCGACGCGGCTCGCGTGGGCAGTCTCGGCACGGATCCTGTCGAAAGCTGCGCGCAGGTCGTCGATCAGCAGCGCCTGCATGCGCTCGACGGTCGGGCGCAGGTGGCGCAGCGCGTCTTCGCGTGTCGGCGAGCTCGGCCCGGCGTAGGCCAGCCGCCACAGCTCGATGTCGGTCAGGTCGTCGGGCGTCAGCAGTTCGGCGTAGAGTCCGTCCTGGAGATCGTGAGAGGCGTAGGACAACTGGTCGGCCTGCGCGACGACCTGGCCTTCCAACGGAGGCGGCTCGTCTGTCGCAGAGCCGGGCCGGTCGTACGCCGTGGTATGCGTGCGCAGGCAGGCGCGCACGGCGTTGGTCAGGTTGAGCCCGCGAAACTCCGGGTAGGGGTGCTCCAGCTCGGTGACGACGCGCAGCGTGTGCTCGTTGTGCTCGAAGCGCTCGCCGTGCTGCTGCATGCACTCGTCCAGGGCCCGCTCGCCGGCGTGACCGAAGGGGGGATGTCCGAGATCGTGCCCGAGCGCCACCACCTCGGCCAGCTCGGCGTTCAAACCGAGAGCGTGCGCGATCGAGCGGGCCAGCGAAGCCACCTCCAGCGTATGCGTCAGGCGTGAGCGAAAGTGATCTCCAGGCGGCGCGACGAATACCTGCGTCTTGTATTGCAGTCGCCGAAACGCGGCCGAATGGATGATCCGCTGTCGATCGACGGCCAGCGGCGGACGATCGCCTGCGTAGGAATCCGGATGTTCGCGTGAAAGGTCCACGACGCTCGTCCCGCGCGGAGAAGGGTGGCACGGGCGTCTCGGCTGTGAGGCCACAGGCGAGCCCACAGGCGAGACGCCTGTGCCACCCTGGTTCTGCCAGGGACTCTAAGACACCTTGCACCCCGGCGGCAGCTCCTTGTCCAGCGTCAGCAGTACCACCGACGACAGGTCGTCGGCCACGCCCGCCAGCAGCATCCCGCGGCTCTCCAGCCCGCGCATGTTCCGCGGGGGCAGGTTGGTCAACACGATGATCTGCTTGCCGACCAGCTCGTCCGGTTCGTAAAAGCCGCGCAGGCCGGCGATGATCTGGCGCTGTTCGCTGCCGAGGTCGACCTGGAGCACGATCAGCTTGTCGGCCTTGGGATGCAGCTCGGCCTGCGTGATCTTCGCGACGCGCAGGTCGAGCTTCAGGAAATCGTCGAACTGAATGGTTTGGGGCGTGCTTGCCATCGGGCATCTCCAAAACTGCGGTCCTAGCGCTCTCCCAGAATCCGTTGGCGCATGAACGTCCGGTATTCCCGCTCAACGGTCTCAAGATCATCACTGATGAAGTTGCAGAACAGATCGCGGCCGAAGTTGTACGAACGCCTCGGCGACTGGACGTGATAGGCCCGGGCGTAATTCTCCAAATCGCTCGAGCCGAGGGCATTGAGCAGGCGGGCGAAGCCTTCGGCATACTTACCTTCCTCACCTTCGCGGAGGAAAAGCGTCAGCGCCCAGACCTGGCCGTAATACGCGCTGATCTTGTAGCTCGACTCGCCGACCACGTGCCCGGCGTTGATCCGCAACAGCTCGTCGAGCGAAAAGAGCTCGTCGCGCAGCAACACCTCGGCCAGCGTGTTACGCCGCTGCGGGTTGTACCACGGGTCGAACTCCGCCAGCCCCGCGCTGCCCCAACGCTGTCCCTCGCACAGCACCGCCAGGCCCTCGTTCAGCCACGCCGGCACACGCGGATGGGCGCAGTGGAACAGAAACTGGTGAAAGCCTTCGTGCGTCAGCAATGGAAACGTGACGGCATGCGAAACGTATTCGGCCACGGTGATGCCGCGTTCCATATAACCGCCGTTGCGGACCTTGAGCAGCGTGCGGGCGCGGTGCGGGCCAAACTGCCTGGTGAAGCTGGCCCATTCGCCACGCCGGGCGAAGAGGTAGACCGGCATGGGCCGCTCCGGCGGCCGGGCGGTCGGGACAAGCTCGCGATAGAAGCGATAGGCCGACTCCAGCACCTGCGGCAACGCGTCGAGCAACATCCTGTCGGTCAGCGTGGTGTAGATCTCGTAGTGCTCGCTGGTGATCCGCTGGCCGGGCTGACCCGCATACTGCCAGGCCTCGGTCTGAAACGGAACGTCTGTCAGAACCGGATTGGGTTTCTTGTGAGCGGCGCAGCCGCCGACGAGCAGCACGCTTGCGGCCAAGGCCAGCAGCAGCGAACGGGACTTCGCCAGAAGCAGGGATGACATCTATTGCAGCTCCACGCGCCCGCGCCCGCGTTTCACTTGACCGATCACAAACGCCTGCTCACCGGCGCGCCGGAGAATGTGCTCGACGATCGCCGTCGACCTGGACCGCACCGCCAGCACGTACCCGACGCCCATGTTGAACACGCGGTACATCTCGTCCTCCTGTACGCCGTGATGTTCGAGCAGGCCGAAGATGGGCGGCACGGACCAGGAGCCGCGCCGAATGACCGCGTCGCAGTTGTTGGGCAGCATCCGGGGGAGGTTTCCGGGCAGCCCGCCGCCGGTGATGTGCGCCATGGCCGTGATGCGCGGGCGCGCGCGATAGTGCCGCAAGGCCTTGAGGACCGCGCGGGCGTAAATGCGCGTCGGGCGCAGCAGCGCGTCCACGAGCGGCTCACCCAACCCGCGGGCCGGCTCACTCAGACGCAGCCCGATCTCACGCAGCAACAGCTTGCGCGCCAGGGCATACCCGTTCGAATGCAGCCCGCTCGAGGCCAGCCCGATCAACTCGTCCCCGGGACGGACGAACTGGCGCCGCATCATCCGCCGGCGCTCGACCACTCCGACCGCAAAACCCGCCAGATCGAAGTGTCCCAGACGGTAGAGCTCAGGCATCTCGGCCGTCTCGCCGCCCAGCAAGGCGCAATCAGCCTGCTCACAGCCGGCGGCGATGCCCTTCACGATTTCCGCGACCGTCTCCGGATCGAGCTTGGGAACCGCGATGTAGTCGAGGAAAAAGAGCGGCTCGGCCCCGCAGGTCAGCAGGTCGTTCACGCTCATCGCGACCAGGTCGATCCCCACCGTGTCGTAGCGTTTGGCCTGGGCGGCGATTAGCACCTTGGTGCCGACGCCGTCCGTGCACGAAACCAGCACCGGGTCGCGGTAGTTGCGGGCGAACAGCTTTGAATCGTGGTCGAGCCGAAACAGCCCGGCGAAACCCCCGTGACCCGCCAGCACCCGCGGCCCATATGTACGCCGCACGGCCGGCCCGATCCGCTCGACCAATTCGT